>NZ_DASYHS010000039.1:0-9553 GCF_035998295.1 Arenibaculum sp.
CTGCGCGGCGGGGCCGGAACCCGGCACGCGCTGGCCGAGGGGCTGGCGGCGGACTGTTTCGTGCTGGGCGAGCCGACCGAGCTGGAGCTGGCGACGAGCCATGCCGCCTCCATGGTGCTGCGGATCAACGTGCTCGGCCGGATGAAGCACTTCGCGACGGTCGAGGTCGCGGGCGCCAAGGGTGCCAACGCGGCGGAGATGGCGTCGCGCGTCGTCCTGGCGCTTGGCGGCAGCCACCGGCCGCAGCCCCGGCTCGGAGAGGGCGGCTGGCTCAGCTTCGAGCCGCGGCCCGGCTTCGAGGGGCTGCCCCAGCTCAATGTCGGCAGCATGCGCGCCGGGATTTCCCGGGAGTTCAATACCACGCGTCCCGCGCTGTTCCCGGACTTCTGCTCGATCACCGTCGACGTCCGCACCGTGCCGGGAATGACGAAGGAGACGGTGCGGGCCGATCTGGAGCGGCTGCTCGACGGCCTGCGCGCGGAGCTTCCGGAGCTGCGCTACGAGATCGACTTCACCGACGACACCTTCCCGCTGCCCTTCGACGCGCCCCGCGACTCCGAGGTCGTCCGGTCGGTGGCGCGCGCGCACCGGGAGGTCAACGGCACCGACGCCACGTGGTCCGAGGTGCTGCGCTTCGCCGCCTCGGACGCGTCCTGGATGGGGGCCGCCGGCATGCCCGGCATCATCTATGGCCCGACGGGACGCTACCTGAGCCGGCCCGACGAGCGTTGCGAGGTCGCCGACCTGGTGCGCGCGGCGAGGGCCTATGCCTGCGTGATCGCGGACATCTGCTCGCGCGATCGCCGCGAGATCCGAGGGTAACCGGCCCGACGGGCCGTCTCACGAGGGAGCGACAGTCATGATGGTCAAGGCAAGGAGCGTGCTGCTGGCCGCCGCCGCGCTGCTGGCGGGGATCGGCGGCGCCGAGGCGCAGCAGAAGATCGTGCTCCAGAGCTGGGGCGGCACCTGGGGCGACGCCATGAAGGAGGCGTGGTTCGAGCCGTTCGAGAAGGAGACCGGCATCCAGGTCGAGCTGCGCCCCCAGGGCAGCATGATGGACGCGCTGGCCAAGCTGGTCGCGCAGAAGGACCGCATGGACGTCGACCTCTGGATCACCGGCATGACGCCGACGGCGCTCGCCGACGAGGCCGGCATCCTGGAGACCATCCCGCGCGGCAAGCTGACCAATGCCGAGCACCTGCCGGACGCGCTGATCGGCGACAAGTATGTCGGCGTCTGGAACACGATCTACGGCGTCGCCTACAACAAGGAGACGGTGCCGTTCCCGATCACCAAGTGGTCGGACCTGCTGGACGAGCGGCTCGCCGGACAGGTCGGCATCCCGCATGCGACGGGCTACGGCGGCAAGTTCATCCTGCTGCTCGGCTGGCTCGGCGGCGGCGATGTCGACAACATCGACCCGGCCTTCGAGGTGGCGGCCCAACTCAAGCCGAACATCGGGATCATCTCCAAATCCGACCCCGAGGCGATCAAGTTCCTCACCTCCGGCGAGGTCGACGTCGCGGCCATGATGCCGCCCGGGAACTTCGTCCAGATCCGCGAGGCCGGCCCGCAGTTCGAGTTCGTGGCGCCGGAGCCCTTCGTGCCGGCGAACTTCAACAACTTCGCCCTGCTGAAGGGGCCGAACACCGAGGCGGCCGTGAAGTTCATCGACTTCGCGATCTCCAAGCAGGCCCAGGAGGAGCTGGCCCGCCGGGTCCTGGTCATCCCGGCCAACACCCAGGCCGCGATCCCGGAGGAGCTGGCCCCCTTCGCGCCGCCGCCCGAGCGCCTGCGCTACCCGGACGAGGTCGCGATCACCAAGGTGCTGCCCGACTGGGCCGAGCGCTGGGACCGGGTGATCCAGGGGCGGTGAGCGGCGGGGACCGGCGGCGATGACCCTCGACCAGGCGCTTCCCGGGCCGGCCGGCGACACGGTCCGGCGCCGGCCCGGGCGGCGGCCGAACCCGGTGCCCTACCTGCTGGTCCTGCCCGCACTCCTCCTCGTCGCCGGGCTGGTCGGCGCCCTGCTGGTCCTGTCCCTGCGCAGCCTGGAGGGCGCGCAGGGACAGGTTCCCTCGCTGGCCCAGTACGCCCGCATCGCGACGTCGCCGCACTATCTCGACCACTTCACGCATTCGGCCTGGCTGGCCGGGGCCGCGACGCTGGCGGCCGCGGTGCTGGGATATCCGGTCGCCTACTACATGGAGCGGGTCGGGCGTCCGATGCGTCGGGCGATCATGGCCTTCCTCGCGGTCGTCTTCTTCAGCGACTACGTGCTGCGCATGTTCGGCCTGATCCTGGTGCTGGGAAAGACCGGGATCGTGAACCGCCTCCTGGTCTGGAGCGGCGCCGTCGACCGGCCGCTGTCGCTGATGTACAACGACTTCGGCGTTTTCGTCGGCCTCGTGAGCGCCAGCCTGCCGTTCATGATCCTCGCGATCAACGGCGTGCTGGCCCGCCTCGACCCCCGGCTGCCGGAGGCCGCCGCCCTGCTCGGCGCCTCGCCGCCGCGGGTGTTCTGGCATGTCACCCTGCCGCTCAGCGTCCCGGGGATCGTCTCGGGCGGCATCATCGTCTTCCTGCTGTCGCTGAACTCGTTCGTCACGCCGGCGCTGCTGGGCGGCGGCTTCGTCGAGATGGTGGCGACCTTCATCTACGAGCAGGCGATCAACCTGTTCAACCTGCCGCTGGGTGCCGCGGCCGCGATGATCCTGTTCTTCGTCAGCATGGTCCTGCTGGTCGGCGTCAACGGCCTGTTCGACCGCATGGGCCGCCGGTTCGGCGTCCGGGAGGAGGGGCGATGATGCTGCGCCTCGCGGCATGGCTGGTCCTGGGCCTGCTGGCGCTGCCGGTGGTCACGATCGTCGTGACCTCCTTCAACGCGACCTCCAGCTTCGCCTTCCCGCCGGAGCAATGGTCGCTGCGCTGGTACCGCAACGTCTTCGACACGCCGGTCTTCGGCAGCGGCCTCGTGATGAGCCTGTGGCTCGCCGCGGCCAGCTCGATGATCGGGCTGGTCGCCGGCACGATGACGGCGCTCGCGGTCGTGCGCTACCGCTTCGTCGGGCGGGGGCTGGTCCTGTCGCTGGTGATGGCGCCGCTGGTCGTGCCGGAGGTGGTGATCGGCCTGTCCCTGCTGATCTGGCTGCAGAGCGTGCGCTGGCTGTCCGGCAACGGCGCGATCCTCCTCCTGCACTGCCTTGTCGTGCTGCCCTTCGTGGTCAGGATCCTGGTCGCGAACCTCCAGCGCACCGACGTCAACCTGGAGCATGCGGCGATGCTGCTGGGCGCCAACCCCGTCCAGGCGTTCGTGCGGGTGACGCTGCCGACCATCGCCAAGGGGCTGGCGGGGGCGCTGGTCTTCGCGCTGGTGATGTCCTTCCACAATTTCACGGCGACGTTCTTCCTGGTGTCCACCCAGCAGACGCTGCCGGTCGCCATCTTCCAGTACATCCGGACCGAGCACGACCCGACGATCGCCGCCCTTTCGACCCTGCTGATGGTCGGCGCGATGGTGATCGTCTGGGTCACGGACCGGCTGCTCGGCCTCGAACGGGTGACGAAATGACCGCAGCGACCGTAATGGCAGGAGCCGGGACCGGCACCAGGATCCGCCTGGACCGGATCAGCATCCGCTACGGCGACTTCACGGCCGTCGACGACCTGACGCTGGCGATCGAGCCTGGCGAGATCCTGGCCCTGCTGGGCGCCAGCGGCTGCGGCAAGACGACGACGCTGAAGGCGGTCGCCGGCCTCCAGCGGATCGACGACGGCGAGATCCGGTTCGGCGAGCGGCGCGTCGACGGCCTGGCCCCGCACCGCCGCAACGTCGGCATGGTGTTCCAGAGCTACGCCCTGTTCCCGCACATGACCGTGACCGAGAACGTCCGCTTCGGCCTGGCCATGCACGGCGTGCCCCGGCACCGGCACGGGGAGCGCATCCGGCGCGTCCTCGACATGCTGCACATCGCGGCGCTCGCGGACTCCTATCCCGACCAGATCTCCGGCGGGCAGCAGCAGCGGGTAGCGCTCGCGCGCACCCTGGTCGTCGAGCCGCTGGTGCTGCTGCTGGACGAGCCGCTGTCGGCCCTGGACCGCCAGCTTCGCGACGTGATGCGCACCGAGATCCGTAACGTCGTCAAGCAGACCGGCATCACCTCCCTGCTGGTGACCCACGACCAGGAGGAGGCGTTGACGGTCGCCGACCGGGTCGCGGTGATGCGCGCCGGACGGATCGAGCAGGTCGGCTCCGCCCGCGAGATCTACGAGGCGCCGCGCACGCGCTACGTCGCCGACTTCATCGGGCGCATGAACTATCTCCCCGGCCGCGTCCTCGACCAGGGCGGCGGGGTCTGCCGTGTCGAGACCGCGGCCGGCGTCATCGTCGCGCCGGCGGTACCCGGCCTGGGGGCCGGGCAGCCGGTGGAGGCGGGCTTCCGGCCCGAGGTGGTGCGGGTCGATGACGCTGGAGCGCCGCGCGGCGATCGCAACCGCGTCGAGGCGCGGCTCGTCGGCGAGACCTTCGCGGGAGTGACGACCGAGTACCGGTTCCGCACCGCGGGCGAGGTCGAGATCCGCGCGCTCGGCCAGTCGGACGCGCGCTTCGGGGCCGGCGCCGACCGCCGGTCGTGCCTGGAATGGCCGGTCTCCAGGACCCTGGTGTTCGCGGCGGGCGCCTGAGCCCTCATCCTCCCGCCCTGCGGCCGAGCAGTTCCTCCGCGGCGGCCCGGACCGCAGGGTCGATCGGCGGCGGCGTCACCTCGACGCCGCGCTCCAGCGTCTCGGTCACGATCTCCAGCACGCGCACCCGGGCGTGGTGCTTGCTTTCGGCGGCGACCGCGTGCCAGGGGGCGAGGTCGGTCGAGGTGCGCGCGAACATCTCGTCGATCGCCTCGGCGTAGTCGGCGCGGCGCTCGCGGTTGCGCAGGTCCTCCTCGGTCAGCTTCCAGCGCTTGGTCGGGTCGAGCAGGCGGCTGCGGAAGCGTTCGAGCTGCTCCTGGGGGGAGACGTGCAGGAACATCTTCACGAAGCGCGCGCCGTCGTCGACGAGCAGGCGCTCGAACTCGTTGATCTCGTCATAGGCGCGCCGCCATTCTTCGGGCCGTGCGAAGCCCTGGACCCGCTCGACCAGGACGCGGCCGTACCAGCTCCGGTCGAAGATCGCGAAGGTGCCGGGTTCGGGCAGCCGCTGCCAGAACCGCCACAGGTAGTGCCGCCCCTGTTCCGAAGCGCTGGGTGCTGCGATCGGCCAGACGTGGAAGCCCCGGGGGTCGAGAAGCTCTGTGACGCGCCGGATCGCGCCGCCCTTGCCGGACGCGTCCCAGCCCTCGAAGACCAGGATCGCCCGGCGCCGTTCGTGCCAGTAGGTCTGCTGTATCCGCAGCAGCCGTTTCTGCAGCACCTCCAGGCGCTTGCGGGCCGCTGCCTTGTCGCGCGCCGGCGGCACGCGCAGGTCGATGTCGGCGAGGCGGGGCGCGTTCGCCTTGGTCTCGATTCCAGCCATGGGGTACCTTCACGGGCTCGATGGTTCGGAACCCCCGGAGGGGATGAGGGGTTAAGCGGGTGCCGAGCGGGCAGACCGCGCGGGATGCCGTCTGATGGAAGCCCGCCCAACCGCCAGAATCAACCGGAGAGGCGCGTCGTGCAGGCTGGACCCCGGATCTACAACCTTTTTCCTCTGCTGGCCGGATCGGTCCAGGACTGGAAGGGGCACCTCCCGCGGATTTCCGCGATGGCTTTCGATTGGGTGTTCTTGAACCCGATCCACTATCCCGGCTTCTCCGGCAGCCTCTACGCGGTCAAGGACCCGTACCGGCTGCACGATCTGTTCCAGGGCGGCGCCCCGGAGAGCCCGGACGACCTGCTGCGCGGGTTCCTGGCCGAAGCCGGGGAACGGGGGCTCCGGGTCATGCTCGACCTGGTGGTGAACCACACCTCCAAGGATTCCGTCCTGGTCGAGCGCCAGCCGAACTGGTTCCTGCGCGAGCCCGACGGCAGCATCCGCAGCCCGCGCGCGGTGGACCCGGTCGACCCGTCCAAGGTCACGGTCTGGGGCGACCTCGCGGAACTGGACTACGACGACCCCGGTGCCCGCGAAGGGCTGGTGCGCTACTGGTCGGACTATGTCCGGCACTATGTCGGCCTGGGCGTCCAGGGGTTCCGCTGCGACGCCGCCTACCAGGTCCCGGCGGGCGTGTGGCGCGAGCTGATCCGGGCGGCGCGCGAGGTCGATCCCGAGTGCCAGTTCTTCGCCGAGACGCTGGGCTGCACGGTGGAGCAGGTCGAGGCGCTGAGGGACGCCGGCTTCGACTTCCTGTTCAACAGCGCCAAATGGTGGGATTTCCGGGAGGACTGGCTGCTCGACCAGTACGAGCGCTTCCGCAGGATCGCGCCCTCGATCGCCTTTCCCGAAAGCCACGACACCGAACGCCTGGCCGCCGAGCTCGGCAGCCAGGACAGCCGACGGCTGGCCGCCCTCCTGAAGATGCGCTACCTGTTCTCGGCCTGCTTCTCGACCGGCGTCATGATGCCGATCGGCTATGAATACGGCTTCACCGGCCGCCTCGACGTCGTGCGCACGCGCCCCTCCGACTGGGAGGAGCCGAAGGTCGACCTGACCCAGTTCATCGCCGACGTCAACACGATGAAGGCGTCGATCCCGGCGCTCAACGCCGAAGGGCCGCAGCGCCGCGTCACGTCGCCCCATTCCCCGGTGATGGGCCTGGCCCGCTGGAGCCCGGACGGCAACGACGCGGTCGTCGTGGTCGTCAATCCGGACGAGATCCGGTCCCATTTCGTCGACCCGGGCCCGCTGCTGACCGCGACCGGCGGCCGGTACGACGGCTTCTCGGACGCGACACCGCAGCTCGCTCCCCGCCCGTTCCTGCCCGGCCAGATGCTGTCGCTGGAGCCGCTGGAAATGCGCATCTTCCGCGGCCGGGACCGGGCGTCGGCGGTGGCCGAAGCCGCCTCTCCGCCCGGCCGCGAGGCCTCGCTCGACAACCTGGAGCGGCTGGCCTCCAGCCGCGTCGCGATCGAGGCCGTGTTCCCCGAGCTCGACGGCGGCCGCTTCCCGATCAAGCGCGAGGTCGGCGACGTGCTCGAGGTGTGGGCGGACGTGTTCGCCGACGGGCACGAGAAGATCAACGCCTGCATACGGTACCGGCCGCTGGGCGACACCGTCTGGCACGAGGCCCCCCTCGAGTTCCACGACAACGACCGCTGGGTCGGCCGCGTCGCGCTGGCCCGCAACGGGCGCTATCTCTACACGATCGAGGCCTGGCGCGACCTGTTCGAGCATTGGCGCAGCGACTTCCTGAAGAAGCAGGCGGCCGGGCAGCCGGTCTCGCTGGAGCTGATCGAGGGGCGCAACCTCGTCGAGCGGTCCGTGCGCTGCACCAGCGACGAGGCGGGCCGGGCGATCCTGCGCGTCTTCCACGAGCGGCTGGAGGAGATCGAGGACGAGGCGGCCCTGACCCGCGCGCTGCTGTCGGACGATCTCCACCTGGCGATGCGCCGGCACGGCGAGCGGGTGAACCTGTCGCGCTACCGGGAGCTGGAGGTCTTCGTCGACCGCACCGCGGCCCGCTTCGCGGCGTGGTACGAACTGTTCCCCCGTTCGATGAGCGACGACCCGGCCCGGCACGGCACCTTCGACGACGTGATCGCCAAGCTGCCCTACGTCGCCTCGATGAATTTCGACGTGCTGTACTTCCCGCCGATCCACCCGATCGGCACGACCTTCCGCAAGGGCAGGAACAACACCCTGACCCCCGAGGCCGGCGACGTCGGCAGCCCCTATGCGATCGGCTCGGAGGAGGGCGGGCACGACGCGATCCATCCCGAGCTCGGCAGCTTCGACGACTTCGCCCGGCTGGTGCGGGCCGCGCGCGAGCACGGGCTGGAGGTGGCGCTCGACTTCGCGATCCAGTGCTCGCCGGACCATCCCTGGATCCGCGAGCATCCGCAGTGGTTCGACTGGCGGCCCGACGGCACGATCAAATACGCCGAGAACCCGCCCAAGAAGTACCAGGACATCGTCAACGTCCATTTCTACCGCGAGGCCAAGCCGGACATCTGGCTCGCGCTGCGCGACATCGTGCTGTTCTGGGCGGGGCACGGGGTCAAGATCTTCCGCGTCGACAATCCCCACACCAAGCCGCTGCCCTTCTGGGAGTGGCTGATCCGGGAGGTGCAGGACCGCGACCCGGAGGTGCTCTTCCTGGCCGAGGCGTTCACGCGGCCGAAGCTGATGAAGCGCCTCGCCAAGCTCGGCTTCACCCAGAGCTACAGCTACTTCACCTGGCGCAACACCAAGGCCGAACTGACGGAGTACCTGACCGAACTGACCCAGGCGGAGCCGCGCGAGTACATGCGCGCCAACTTCTTCGCCAATACGCCCGACATCAACCCGCCGTTCCTCCAGACCGGCGGCCGGGCCGCGTTCATGACCCGCTTCATGCTCGCCTCGACGCTGTCGAGCGTCTACGGGATCTACAGCGGCTTCGAGCTGTGCGAGGGCACGCCGGTGCCGGGCAAGGAGGAGTACCTGAACTCCGAGAAGTACGAGATCAAGGCCTGGGACTGGGAGCGGCCCGGCAACATCCGGGACTACGTGGCGCGCGTGAATCGGATCCGGCTGGAGAACCCGGCGCTTTGGGAATACGACAATTTGCGCTTCTACAACGCCTTCGACGACAACGTCCTGTTCTACGGCAAGATGACCCGCGAGCGGGACAACATGATCCTGGTCGCCGTCAACCTGGACCCCAACGCCGCCCACGGCGCAACGATCGAGGTCCCGCTGTGGGAACTGGGCCTGCCGGACCACGCCCATGTCGACGTCGAGGACCTGTTCACCGGCGGCCGGCATACCTGGTACGGCAAGCACCAGCAGGTCTGGCTCGACCCGCAGCGCAACCCCTGCGCCATCTGGAGGATCATCCCGCCGGGCATCGGACAGCGGGTCTGAGATCGCCACGCCCACGGGTCCTTGCATGAGCGTGGGGGTTTGTGGGGGTGGGGCCGGAAGGTGTGGTGGGGTGGCTGCACGCATGGTTGAAAATTCCCTCTCCCATGCAATGGGAGAGGGAGGGGCCCGCCGCGTCAGCGGTGGGAAGGTGAGGGTCGGGCGGCGGGAAACGGCTTTTGGGGCGAGAGCGCGCAGCCCTCACCCTCCCGCACCTGCGGTGCGGGCCCCTCCCTCTCCCGTTGCACGGGAGAGGGGTAGTTCTACTTGCGGCGGGCCATCGACCTGAGGGCGCGGCGCTCGCGGCGGTTCAATTGGGGTTCGGCGACGACCGACGGCAGGAGCGTGGTCAGGTCGAGGTCGTCGAGGATCGGGGCGGGGGTGGGCTTGACGGGCTCGATCGCGGGCAGGCGGCCGTTGCCTTTGCCGTTCATGCCGTGCAGCTGCATCAGCCGGTCGATCGCGCGCAGCGCGTGGCCGGTCTGGCCGTTGGCGATGGAGTGCTCGACCAGGTGGGACAGCCAGGCCTCCAGGCGCTCGAACATGGCGGCGTGGCCGGTCTCGCGGGCGGCGGACAATGTG
>NZ_DASYHS010000115.1:0-4597 GCF_035998295.1 Arenibaculum sp.
GTCGACGTCGCCGAGTTCGGCTCCCCGGGCAAGGCGCAACCGCGCGCCGCCCGCGAGCGTCGAGAAGATTTCCCAGACCGATGCGTCGAAGGTGAACGGCGTCCGCTGGAGGACGACGTCGTCCCGGTCGATCCCGAACTCCCGGTTGAACCATGCGGTGTGGTTCACCAGCGCGCCATGCTCGACCATGACGCCCTTCGGCGCCCCGGTGGAACCGGAAGTGTAGAGCACATAGGCGAGATGCCGGGGCGTCACGCCCGTCTCTCGCACGCCAAGGTCCGCGTCCCCCGCACCGGCCCAGACCCCGGCGTTGCCGTCCAGGTCGAGCACGGCCGGGCGGGAGGCGAGCCCGGCCACCGCCGCGTCCGCCGCCGGACGGGCCGGAGCGTGGGTCAGCACCACGGCGGGAGCGGCATCGCCCAGTATGTAGGCGAGCCGGTCGGCCGGATAGGCAGGGTCGAGCGGCAGGTACGCCCCGCCCGCCTTGAGCACGGCTACCAGCGCCACCACCATCTCGGGCGAGCGCTCGATGCAGACCGCGGCCAGCCGGTCCGGCCCGACGCCGAGCGTGCGCAGATGGCGCGCCAGCCGGTTCGCCCGCGCGTTCAGCTCGCCGTAGGTCAGCGACTGCGTCCCATGGACGATCGCCGTCGCCTGCGGGTCGCGCGCGACCTGCTCCTCGAACAGTTCGTGGACGCAGCGCTCCTGCGGATACGCCGCCGCGGTGTCGTTCCACTCCACCAGCAGCCGGTGGCGCTCCTCCTGCGACAGCAGCGGCAGGGCGGCGGCGAGCCGCGCCGCGTCCGCGACCATCTCCTCCAGCACCCGGCGCAGGTAGCCGCCGAACCGCTCCACCGTCCCGCGGTCGAACAAGGCCGTCGCGTACTCGATCCCGCCGACGATCCGGCCCCCGGCCTCCCCCAAACTCAAGGTCAGGTCGAACTTCGACGTCGTCGGCGCCCGGCGCATCGTCTCCACCGCCAGCCCCGGCAGGTCGAAACGGCCCTTCTCGAAGTTCTGCCAGGCGAAGGTGGCCTGGAACACCGGCGTGTAGGCCAGGCTGCGCGCCGGCTTGACCAGCTCCACCACCTGCTCGAAGGGAAGCTCCTGGTGCGCCTGCGCGCCCAGCATCACCGCCTTCGCGCGTGCCAGCAGCTCCTCAGCACTCGGCGAGCCCGACAGGTCCAGGCGCAGCGCCAGCATGTTCACGAAGAAGCCGATCAGCCCTTCGACCTCGGCGCGCGTGCGGTTCGCGCTGGAGGTGCCGATCACGACGTCGTCCTGGCCCGACAGCCGCGCGAGCACGAGCGCCCAGCCCGCCAGCACCGTCATGAACAGCGTCGTCCCGTGCCGCTGGCCCAGCGCCTTCAGCCCGGCCGTCAGTTCCTCGTCCAGTTCCAGGCCCACGAAGGCGCCGGCATAGTCCTGCTGCGCCGGCCGCCGCCGGTCGGTCGGCAGCTCCAGAAGCGCCGGCGCATCGGACAGCGTCTCGCGCCAATAGGCGCTCTGCCTCGTGAGCACCTCGCCCGACAGCCAGCGCCGCTGCCACGCCGCGTAGTCGGCATACTGCACCGCCAGCGGCTCCAGCGGGTCCTCGCCGCCTTGCGCATAAGCGCGGTACAGCACACTCAGCTCCCGGGCCAGCACGCCCATCGACCAGCCGTCCGCGGCGATGTGGTGCAGGGTGACCAGCAGCACGTGGTCCTCATCCGCCAGCCGGACCAGCCGGCCCCGGACCAGGGGTCCCCGTTCCAGGTCGAACGGCAATGCCGCTTCGGCCGCCGTCGCCGCGTCCAGCCCGGCTTGCGGGTCGGCCCTGCCCGACAGGTCGTCCCGACGCAGCTCGAAGCCCTGGCCCGGGTCGCCGATCCGCAGGAACGGCTCGCCATCAAGGACGGAGAAGGTCGTGCGCAAGGCCTCGTGCCGCGCCACGAGGCGGTCGAGCGCCTTCTTCAGCGCCGCCTCGTCCAGCAGGCCCCGCATCCGGAAGCCCAGCGGGACGTGGTAGGCCTCGCTGGCGCCGCCGCCCATACGTGCCAGGAACCACAGCCGCTGCTGCGCGAAGGAGAGCGGCGGACGGTCGCCCCGGGCCCCCAGCGCCACGGGCGGCAGCACCTCGCGCCCGCTCTCGGCCAGAACCCTGGCGAAATTCTGCAGCAGGGGATGCCCGAACAGTGCCGTCAGCGCGACCTCCACGCCCAGGACCTGCCGGATCCTGGAGACCATGCGCACCGCCAGCAGCGAATGGCCGCCGAGATCGAAGAAATTGTCGTGCCGGCCGATGCGCTCCAGCCCCAGCACCTCGGCCCAGATCGCCGCCAGCGCCTCCTCGGCCGGCCCTGCCGGCGGCTCGTAGGCCTGGAAGGCGAAGGCCTCGCCCTCCGGGGCCGGCAGCGCCCTGCGGTCCAGCTTGCCGTTCGGCGTCAGCGGCAGGGCGTCCAGCCGGACATAGGCCGCCGGCACCATGTGCTCGGGCAGGCTCGACGCCAGGTGCCGGCGCAGCGATGCCTGATCCGCCTCGCCGGTGACGTAGGCGACCAGCCGCCTGTCGCCGGGCTGGTCCTCGCGCGCCAGCACCACCGCCTCGCGCACGCCGGGATGCTCCAGCAGCCGCGCCTCGATCTCGCCCAGCTCGATCCGGAACCCGCGCACCTTGACCTGGAAGTCGTTGCGGCCCAGGAACTCGGCCGTGCCGTCCGGCAGCCAGCGCCCGAGGTCGCCGGTCTTGTACAGCCGGTCGCCCGCCACGAACGGGCTCGCGACGAAGCGCTGGGATGTCAGCTCCGGCCGGTTCAGGTAGCCGCGCGCGACGCCTGCGCCGCCGATCCAGATTTCGCCCGCCACGCCGGCCGGCACCGGCTCCATCCGCCCGTCCAGCAGATAGAGGCGCGTGTTCGCGACCGGACGGCCGATCGGCGGAGCAACAGCCGCGGCCACGTCGCAGCGGTGCAGCGTGGCCCAGACCGTCGCCTCGGTCGGGCCGTAGGAGTTGAAAAGCGGATATTCGGGTGCCCAGCGCTCGACCAGCGCCTTGGGAAGCGCCTCGCCGGCGAGGACGAGGGTCGTCGGCTCGGCGGACGCGGCCCCCTGCACCGGCACGGCGGTCAATGCCGACGGGGTGAGGACCGCATGGCTGATGCGCCGGGTTCTCAGGAACTCGGGCAGCGCCGCTCCGGCGAGGAGTTCGCCTTGCGGCCGCAGATACAGCGCTCCGCCCGAGCCGAACGCCAGCAGGATCTCGAACAGCGCCGCATCGAAGCTGAGCGACGCGAACTGCAGGATCCGGCTTTGCGGCCCGACGCCGAGCGCGTCCCGCTGGCCCATCACGAGGTTGACGGTGCTGTGGTGCTCGACCATCACGCCCTTGGGCATGCCGGTCGAGCCGGAGGTGTAGATCACGTAGGCGAGGTTGCGGCTGGTCAGGCCCGGCACTCGCAGATCCGCATCGGGCGCGGCTTCGTCCTCCTCCAGGTCCAGCACCGGCGGGGGCGTCTCCAGCCCGGCCATGGCCGCGTCCAGCACCGCGCGCGCCGGCCCGTGCGTCAGCGCCGCGACCGGCGCGCCGTCCTGGAGCATGAAGGCCAGCCGCTCGGCCGGATAGGCGGGGTCGAGCGGCACATAGGCCCCGCCCGCCTTCAGGATGCCCAGCAGACCGACGATCATCTCCGACGACCGCTCGACGCAGATCGCCACCCGGTCGTCGGGTTTCACGCCGAGCGTGCGCAGGCGGTGCGCCAGCCGGTTCGCCCGCGCGTTCAGCTCGCCATAGCTCAGCGACTGCGTCCCATGAACGACCGCCGTCGCCTGCGGGTCGCGCGCGACCTGCTCCTCGAACAGTTCGTGGACACAGCGCTCCGCCGGATACGCCGCTGCGGTCCGGTTCCACTCCACCAGCAGCCGGTGGCGCTCGTCCGCCGGCAGCAGCGGCAGGGCGGCAGCCGGCCGCGCCGCGTCCGCCACCATCTCCTCCAGCGCCCGGCGCAGGTAGCCGCCGAACCGCTCCACCGTCTCCCGGTCGAACAGCGCCGTCGCGTACTCGATCCCGCCGGCGATCCGCCCTCCGGATTCCCCCAAGGTCAAGGTCAGGTCGAACTTGGAGGTGGTCGGCGTCCACTGCACCGTCTCCACCGCCAACCCTGGCAGGTCGAAGCGCCCCTTCTCGAAGTTCTGCCAGGCGAAGGTGACCTGGAACACCGGCGTGTAGGCCAGGCTGCGCGCCGGCTTGACCAGTTCCACCACCTGCTCGAAGGGAAGCTCCTGGTGCGCCTGCGCGCCCAGCGCCACCGCCTTCGCCCGCGCCAGCAGCTCCTCAGCGCTCGGCGAGCCCGACAGGTCCAGGCGCAAGGCCAGCATGTTCACGAAGAAGCCGATCAGCCCCTCGACCTCGGCGCGCGTGCGGTTCGCGCTGGAGGTGCCGATCACGACGTCCTCCTGGCCCGACAGGCGCGAGAGCACGAGCGCCCAGCCCGCCAGCACCGTCATGAACAGCGTCGTCCCGTGCCGCTGGCCCAGCGCCTTCAGCCCGGCCGTCAGTTCCTCGTCCAGCTCCAGCCCCAGGAAGGCGCCGGCATAGTCCTGCTGCGCCGGCCGCCGCCGG
>NZ_DASYHS010000120.1:0-14632 GCF_035998295.1 Arenibaculum sp.
GTCGGGATCTCCGGGCCGAGATGCCGCATCAGCGCGGACCGGATCGGCAGGCGCGTGATGGCGCCGAGAAGCATGCCTTAAGAAAACTATCTTGGCCGGAAATCATCTGGCACATAGGGTCTCCACATCAAGGTAGTTGCCCCTTGGTCCATAGCCACTGCATCTGCGCGTGACCATTGCGATGACCGCCTCAACGATCCGCGATTTAACCCATACGCGAGAGTACTCCATGAATGCATCCGACCTCTTCGTTTCCTGTCTCGAGGCCGAGGGAGTCGAGTACATCTTCGGCGTACCCGGTGAAGAGAACCTGGCGTTTCTGAATTCCCTGGCGAAGTCCAGGCAGATCAAGCTGGTACTGACGCGGCATGAGCAGGCGGCGGGCTTCATGGCGGCAACCTATGGCCGGCTCACCGGAAAGGCGGGGGTCTGTCTGTCCACGCTCGGTCCTGGCGCGACGAATCTCGTCACGGCAGCCGCCTATGCCAGCCTTGGCGGCATGCCGATGATGATGATCACCGGTCAGAAGCCGATCCGCAGGCCGAAGCAAGGTCGTTTTCAGATCATAGACGTGATCGACATGTTTGCGCCGGTCACCAAGTTCACCCATCAGCTTGCGTCGGCCGACAACATTCCAGCACGCGTCCGTGAGGCTATCCGACTCGCCGAGGAAGAAAAGCCAGGCGCCGTACACCTGGAGTTGCCGGAGGACATTGCCGACGAGGAGACAACAAGTCTGCCGATCGGCGCCAGCCGGAGCCGGCGCCCGGTCGCGGAGGTGAAGGCGATCCAGGCCGCCGTGGACGCGCTCGAGCATGCGAAATCCCCGCTGGCGGTGATCGGCGCGGGCGCCAACCGGAAGATGACCGCACGAATGCTGTCCCTGTTCTGCGAGAAGACAGGCATACCGTTCGTCACCACGCAGCTGGGAAAAGGCGTGATCGACGAGCGTCACGACGGATTCCTGGGCAATGCCGCCTTATCGTCCGGCGACTTCGTCCATCGCGCGCTCGATGAGACCGACCTCATCGTGAATATCGGTCACGACGTAATCGAGAAGCCGCCATTTTTCATGCAGCGCAATGGCGCCCGCGTGATCCATGTAAATTTCCGGTCCGCCGAAGTCGATCCCGTCTACTTTCCCCAAATCGAGGTCATCGGCGACATTGCGAATTCGATCTGGCAGATCACCGAGGCACTGAGCGCTCCCGATCATTGGGACTTTTCGCGCCTGTTGCAGATTCGCGCCGCGAATGAAGCGCATCTGGCCGAAGGTGCGGCCGACAATCGGTTTCCAGTCTACCCGCAGCGACTGGTTGCCGACGTTCGAGCGGTGATGCCGTCCGACGGCATCGTCGCCCTCGACAATGGCGTTTACAAGATCTGGTTCGCGCGCAACTACAAGGCCCATCTGCCCAACACCGTTCTGCTCGACAACGCGTTGGCGACCATGGGAGCTGGCCTTCCGTCGGCGATGGCCGCCCGGCTCGTCGAGCCGGACAAGGCAATCCTCGCGGTATGTGGCGACGGCGGGTTCATGATGAACAGCCAAGAGCTGGAAACGGCCGTCAGGCTCAAACTGAACCTCACGGTGATGATCCTGAGAGACGACGCGTATGGCATGATCCGCTGGAAGCAGCAGCAGCTCGAATATGATGACTTCGGTCTGTCCTACGGCAATCCGGACTTCGTCGCCTACGCGCAGAGCTACGGAGCAATAGGCCATCGGATAGGTTCCGCAGAAGACATCAGGCCACTGCTGCGGCAATGCCTCGCCACGCCCGGCGTCCATGTCGTCGACTGTCCGATCGACTACAGCGAGAACGACCGCATCCTGCATCGAGATATTCTGCAGCGCAGTTCGGCACTCTGACCGTCGTCGGGTGGTTCCGACCAGCACGGCCGTCTCTCGGGACGTCGTTCGACGGGCCGGCCGGGATCGAGGCTCCCCTCATCCCGGCAGCGGCGGACAAGCCGGTCATGCCGCCCCGACCGCAACCGCCTACAAGCCCTACGTCACCTCGACGCCATGCTTGCGGACGACACCGACCACCGAGATACAAGCCCGCTCGAACGAGGTTACGGACAAACACTGCGCGGCTCGACACCGCTTAGCGATTCAATCCTCATCGTCGTTGAGGTCGGCGATCAAAGCGGCGACATTCTCGAATTGATTGACCTTCCCCTGTTGCGCCGCTCGTAGAGCAGCTTCCGTCCTGTCGTTCGGCACGCGGATCTCGAACGGCAGGGACCGATCGGCAGCGATGCGCACCAACATGAGCCTGATCGCGTCGGACACGGAGAGCCCCATCTCGGCAAGGACGGCAGTGGCCGCTTTCTTCACGTCGGGGTCGATGCGAGCCCGGACGACGTCGGTTGCAGCCATGGGACCACCTCTCAAATTCGTTGGGCTACGTTGTGGCTACATTCAGGAACATGACGCCTTTCGTTTGGTGGATCAAGCCCGGCAACCCTTCCGAACCATCCGGGAGAACGTGGAGTACGCACAGCACGTTCAAGCACGACGAGTACATAGCAGAACAGTCAGCGGGCCGCTAAGTCTTTGATCTAACAACGTTAATCAGCCCCACTCCGAAACATACGTTGCACACATTCCATTGAGGGAAATTTTTTTCTGCAGCTCGAGGTCCACAAACACCATAACATCAAAATATGCGGTTCTCGAATAAGGATCTAAGTCATTGTTCTATAAGGGATTCCAGCGCACAATCTGAATTGCCCGCCGCCAGCGGGCATCTGGAGATATCAACGAGGATCAGGAATGGCGACAAGGGAGGCGAGTGCGATAGCCAAGAAGCAGCTTGCGTTTCGTGAGTTGCACTGGCCGGGGGCTGACCCGTATCTATGGCACCGTAGCGCAAACAAGGGTTTCACAACGATCCCCAAGACCATGCCCATGATCTTGAAGATCATGGACGAGATGACCAAGGGGGCACCGGTCTCATCGACCTATCTCACCCTCTGGTGCAACACGTGGGACAACTCGTTCGTGGTGCTGAACAAGCACGGGGAGATGGCGAACGCCTCCGGCTTCGGCGGCCAGCGCGGCCAACATACTTGGGCAACACGTATGAAGAAGCTCCAGGAGCTTTTCTTCATCGACATCAAACCCGGCAAGTCGGGGCCGTTGAGCAACGCGATCATCTGGAACCCCCACCTCGTCCTGCGATGGCACCACGACAACAAGACGCCGGGACTGACGGAGGCCAGCTACAACGCTCTGCTCGAGTGGGCGCTCGAGATCGGTGCAAAGGACATGACGGACCCCTTTCTGCCGACACAACAGCTCGAAACCATCATCTCCTCCAACGGGGGCGCATGATGCGCAGCATCGAGCGGACCACCCAGTTCAAGCGTGACTACAAACGTGAGAAAAGGACGAACGCGCGGCTGGATGAAATCCTTATGCCAGTGATCACAATGCTCCGCGGCGACGAGGAACTTCCCGAACGGCTGCGGGACCATTCCCTGGGTGGAACATGGAAAGGGTTCCGGGACTGCCACGTGAAGCCGGACCTGGTGCTGATCTACGCGAGAAACGATAGCATGCTCACCCTCGTTCGCCTGGGGTCGCACAGCGAATTGTTCGAATAGGATGGCAGTACAAGCCGAGGCTCAGCCAGTGCAGCCAGCGCGGACCAGTGGTGGTCCGCCGGCCCCGAGACCCTTCGGGACGGAGCGGCGGTTCATCTCCCCGGACTTATCGGGCGTCCCGTGGCGCGGCGCCGCGCTCCGCGATGAGGCGGCGCCAATGCGCCGGCCCGAGCGCGTGGACCGAGGTGCCGGCCGCGTCGACCGCGACGGTGACGGGCATGTCCGCGACCTCGAACTCGTGGATGGCCTCCATGCCGAGGTCGGGGAAGGCGACGACGCGCGCGCTGCGGATCGCCTTGGAGACGAGGTAGGCGGCGCCGCCGACCGCGATCAGGTAGGCGGCGCGGTGGCGGCGGATCGCCTCGATCGCCTCGGGCCCGCGCTCGGCCTTGCCGACCATGGCGAGCAGGCCGGTCGCGGCCAGCATCGGCTCGGTGAACTTGTCCATGCGCGTCGCGGTCGTGGGCCCCGCGGGACCGACCGCCTCGCCCTCGGCCGCGTCGACGGGGCCGACGTAGTAGATGACGCGGCCGGCGAAATCGACGGGCAGCGTCTCGCCGCGCGCCAGCATGTCGACCATCCGCTTGTGGGCGGCGTCGCGCCCCGTGAGCAGGCGCCCGGTCAGCAGCAGCGTCTCCCCCGGCCGCCAGGAGGCCACCTCCTCGCGCGTCAGCCGGTCGAGGTCGACCCGCCGGGTCCCGGCCGCCGAGCGGTCGAGGACGATCGCGGGCCAGTCCGCCGGGTCGGGCGGGTCGAGGCGGACCGGGCCGGAGCCGTCGAGGACCACGCGCGCATGGCGCGTCGCGGCACAGTTCGGGATCAGGCCGACCGGGAGCGAGGCGGCGTGGGTCGGGAAGCTGCGGATCTTGACGTCGAGCACCGTCGTCAGGCCGCCCAGCCCCTGCGCGCCGATGCCGAGGCCGTTGACCTTGCGGTAGATATCGATCCGCATCTCCTCCTCGGGCGTGTTCGGCCCGCGGCGCAGCAGATCGGTCATGTCGATCGGCTCCATCAGGGCTTCCTTGGCCAGCAGCATCGCCTTCTCGGCCGTGCCGCCGACGCCGATGCCCAGCATGCCCGGCGGGCACCAGCCGGCGCCCAGCTCGGGCACGGTGCGCAGCACCCAGTCGACGACGCCGTCGCTGGGGTTCAGCACCGCGAAGCGCGCCTTGTTCTCCGACCCACCGCCCTTGGCGGCGACCGTGATCTCCAAGGTGCGGCCGGGTACCACGTCCATGTGGACGACCGCGGGGGAGTTGTCGCGGGTGTTGGCCCGCGCGAACAGCGGGTCGCGCACGACCGAGGCGCGCAGAGGGTTCACCGGGTCCAGGTAGGCGCGGCGCACCCCCTCGTCCACCAGCGCGGCCAGGCCGCGGTCGGCGTCGAAGCGGACGTCCATGCCGATGCGCAGGAAAACGTTGACGATGCCGGTGTCCTGGCAGATCGGCCGGCGGCCCAGCGAGGCCATGCGCGAGTTCAGCAGGATCTGGGCGATCGCGTCGCGCGCCGCCGGGCTCTCCTCGATCTCGTAGGCGCGCGCGAGGTGGCGGACGTAGTCGGGGGGATGGTGGCAGGCGACGTATTGCAGCGCGCCTGCGACCGTCTCGACGACGTCCTCGCCGCGGATCACCACCGTCATTCGACGTCGCCCTGGGCTTCGGGGGCCGCGCGGCGGAACGCCGGATGCGCCACGCAGGCGTCGTAGATCGCGCGGATGCGGGGATAGGCGTCGATCGGGCACTGGTAGCGCAGCGCGTTGTAGACCTGGGGCACGAGGAACGCGTCGGCGAGCGTCGGCGCGTCCGCGAGGCAGAAGCGCCCGGCGAGGCCATGGCCGTCCAGCACGCGCTCCAGGCCGCCGAGCCCTTCCGCGATCCAGTGCCGGTACCAGGCGAGCTTGTGCTCCTCGCCAAGGCCCAGCGGGCCGGTCAGGTACTTCAGGACGCGGAGATTGTTCAGGGGGTGGATGTCGCAGGCGACGGTCTGGGACACCATCCGGACATAGGCGCGCAGCCGGATGTCGGCGGGCAGCAGGCGCGGCTCGGGATGGAGCTCATCGATGTACTCGCAAATCGCCGCCGACTGGGCGAGGACGAAGCCGTCGTCCTCGATCGCGGGCACGAGGCCGACCGGGTTGACGCCGCGGTATTCCGGCGAATGCTGCTGGCCGCCGCCCTTCAGCATGTGGACGAAGCGGTGCTCGGCCTCGATGCCCTTGAGCGCCAGGACGATGCGGACCCGATAGGCCGCGGACGACCTGAAATAGGTGTAGAGCTTCACCGGCTTTCCTTCCGTTCGGCGCGCGTATCGTGGCCAGGAGCCTCGCGCGGCCGGGCCACGCGGCCAATCCTCATCCATGAGGAATGACGGCCCCGGGGCCGGCCGCCATCCTCCCGCCAGAACCGGACGGGCGTCCGGCCCGACCAACCAGCCGGGAGAACCGCGCATGGTCCCGATCCGAGGACTTCACCACTTCGCCTACCGCTGCCGCGACGCGGAGGAGACCCGCCATTTCTACGAGGACGTCCTGGGCCTGCCGCTCGTCCACCTCGTGCGGGCGGAACGGGTGCCCAGCACCGGCGAGGACTGCCCCTTCGTCCACATCTTCTTCCGCATGGCCGACGGCTCCCACCTCGCCTTCTTCGACCTCGGCGACGACGTCGCGGCCGAGCCGTCGCCGAACACGCCGGCCTGGGTGAACCATCTGGCGCTGCAGGTCGCCTCGCTGGAGGACCTGCACCGGGCCAAGCGCAGGCTGGAGAGCCACGGCATCCACGTGCTCGGCCTGACCGACCACCACTTCATCGCCTCGATCTACTTCTTCGACCCCAACGGCATCCGCCTGGAGCTGACGACCTATACCGGGGTCGACGAGTACATGGACCGCAAGGAGCGCTCCGCGCACGGCGAGCTCGCGGCCTGGACCCAGGAGAAGCGCAGCCGCCTGGAGGCGCGCGCATGAGCCTGCCCCGGCGCATCGGGGTCGTCGGCGCCGGCGCCATCGGCGGGTACCTGGCGGCGCGCTTCGCGCTGGCCGGGCACGAGGTCGCCATCGTCGCACGCGGCGCGCATCTGGACGCGGTGCGCCGGGACGGGCTGAGGCTGCGCACGCGAGAGGGCGAGCGCACGGCGCGCGTGCTGGCCACCGACCGGGCGGCCGGGCTGGGCCCCTGCGACGTCGTGTTCCTGACGGTGAAGGCCCATGGGATCGAGGCGCTGGCGGACGCGGTAGCCGGCCTCGCCCGCCCCGGCGTCCCGCTGGTGCCGGTGCTGAACGGGATACCGTGGTGGTATTTCCAGGGCCTGGACGGGCCGTTCCGGGACCGGCCCGTGCGCGCGGTCGATCCCGAGGGACGCCTGCTGGCGCGGTTCGGCGCGTCGACGCTGGTGGGCGGCGTCGCGCATACGGCCGCGACGCTGGAGGGCCCCGGGATCGTCCGCCTGACCACCGACGGCGACTTCCTGTTCGGCGCCGCCGACCCGCGCGACGACGCGGCCGCGCGCCTGGTCGCGCAGGCCGCGGAAGCGGCCGGGCTGCGGGCGCGGGCGAGCGAGGCGATCCGCCGGGACATCTGGGTGAAGCTGGCGGGCAACGCGGCGTTCAACCCGGTCTCGGCCCTGACGGGGGCGCGGTTCGGGGAGATCTGCGCGTCGGAACCGCTGCTCGCGATCGTGCGCGCCGCGATGCGCGAGGCGATGGCGGTCGGCGGGCGGCACGGCATCGACTTCCCGGTCGACGTCGAGGCCCGCATCGCGATGGCCGGCAAGGTCGGCGGCGCCAAGTCCTCCATGCTGCAGGACCTGGAGCGCGGCCGCCCGGTCGAGACCGGAGCGATCCTGGGCGCGGTCGTCGAGCTGGGGCGCCTGGCCGGCGTCCCGGCGCCCACGCTCGCCCTGCTCGAAGCCCTCGTCGCCGAACGGGCGAACCATCCTCCCGGAGGAGACTGACCCATGGTCCACGACATGCCTATCCGTCAGGCGGATGATCAGGACGAGCGCGGGCTGCGCGAGCAGCTCGCGGCCTGCTACCACGCGTTCGACCATCTCGGCTGGACGGAATCGATCTTCAACCACATCACGGTCCGCGTCCCCGGGCCGGAGCGCCACTACCTCATCAACCCGTTCGGGCTGCACTACGCGGAGGTGACCGCCTCCAACCTCGTCAAGATCGACATCGCCGGGAACCCGGTCGGCGGCGCGCAGGGGCGCGTGAACCGGGCCGGCTTCATCATCCATTCCGCGATCCACGCCGCGCGCGACGACGCGCACTGCATCATCCATGTCCACACCGACACCGGCATCGCGGTCGCGTGCAAGAAGGACGGGCTGTCCCACGACAGTTTCTACGGCGCCCAGCTCTTCGGCCGGGTCGCCTACCACGACTTCGAGGGGATCACCGTCCATGCCGGCGAGCAACCGAGGCTGGTCGCCAGCCTGGGCGACAAGAGCATCCTGGTCCTGCGCAACCACGGCCTGCTGGTCGTGGCGCAGAGCCTGCACAAGGCCTTCTGGCTGATGTGGACGCTCCAGCGCGCCTGCGACGTCCAGTGCAAGGTGCAGTCGATGGCGGGGGACGACGTGCCGGTCCCCGACCCGGTCCGCCTCGCCGCGGCCCATGACGGGGAGCATTTCGACCCCGAGGGGGAGCTGGGCCGCAAGATGCTCGACGCGGTGATCCGGCGCATGGAGATGGAGCGCCGCCGGGCCTTCGTCGATTTCCGGAGCTGAACCATGACGCCATCATCAGGACCCGGGGCACCAGGACCCAGGGCACAGCCCGACGCCGGCACGACCGGCTACGCGCTGCCCACATACCCGGCCGTGATCCCCGAGGCCGTGCGCACCGGCGCCGCCGAGCGCCACCGCGTCGTCATCGTCGGCGCGGGGCTGACCGGGCTGACCCTGGCGGCGGACCTGTCGCTGCGCGGGATCGAGGCGGTCGTCCTCGACGACGACGACACCGTCGGCGTGCGCGGCGCGTCGTCGCGCGGCATGGTGTATTCGCAAAAGACGCTGGAGATCATGGACCGGCTCGGCGTGTTCGGCCGGATCGACGCCAAGGGCGTCCAGTGGTCGGTCGGGCGCACGCTGTCGGGCCACGACGTCGTCTACACCTTCGACCGCGCCCGGGACAGCCGGTCGAAGCAGCCGCCGTTCTGCAACATCCAGCAATACTACGTCGAATGGTACCTGGTGGAGCGCGTCGTCGAGCTCGGCCGGGCGCAGCTTCGCTGGCGGAACGAGGTCGTCGGCGTGGAGGCCGGCGCCGACGGCGTGCGCCTGGAGGTCGCGACGCCCGAGGGGCGCTACGCCATCGTGGCGGACCGGGTGGTGGACGCGGGCGGGGCCAACAGCTTCGTGCGCACCGCGCTCGGCCTCGATTCGCATCCCGCGCGCAGCGAGGACCGCTGGTGCATCTGCGACGTCCGCTTCAGCAGGCCGATGACGGCCGAGCGCTGGACCTGGGTCGACGCCCCCTTCAACGGCGGCCGGGCGGTGTGGCAGCACGTCATGGCCGACGAGGTCTGGCGCCTGGACTACCAGCTCGACCCCGACAGCGACCCCGCGGACGCGGCGAGCCTGGAGGTCGCGACGGCGCGCGTGCGCGAGCATCTCGGCCCGGGGATCGACTTCGAGCTGGTCTGGGTCGGCCCGTGGCAGTACCGGACCCAGCTCCTGGACGAGTTCGTGCTGGGGCGCGTGCTGTTCGCGGGCGACGCAGCCCATGTCATGAGCCCGTTCGGGGCGCGCGGCGGCAATTCCGGCGTCCAGGACGCCGAGAACCTCGGCTGGAAGCTCGCCCTCGTGCTCGGCGGCCAGGCGCCGGAGGTGCTGCTGCGCAGCTATTCGACGGAGCGGCGCGCGGCCGCGGCCGAGAACATCCGCATCACGACCCAGTCGGCGCGCTTCCTCGCCCCGCGGTCGGAGTTCGAGCGCCGGCTCAGGACGGCGGCGATCGACCTGGCGCGCCGCCACCCCTTCGCGCGGACGATGGTCAATACCGGCCGGCTGACGGTGCCGAACGAATATCCCGGCTCGCCCGTCATCGCGCAGGGCGGCGGGGCCTGCCTGCCCAACCTGCCGGTCGGCGAGGGCCGCCACCTCATGGACGCGGTGGCCGGCAACGGGCTGCTGGGCCTGTACGTACCCCGCGGGCCCGACGACCGGAGCCATCACCGGATCGCGGAGGCCGCGGCGGGCGTGCCGGCGAGCGTCGTGCCGCTGGTCCCGGCCGGCACGCCGGTCCCCGCCGGCGGCCTGGCGGACGCGAGCGGGGAGATCCTGCGCCTGGTGCCCGCCGGCCCGGGCGACTTCATCGCCGTCCGGCCGGACCTCTACTGCGCCGGCGTCGTGCGCGACGCCTCCCCGCAGGCCGCGGCCGACCTGCTGCGCTTCGCCCTCGCGATCGGAGAAACGCCATGACGATCAGGCTCGACCCCAACATCGAGGACCCCGACCGCTTCTACGCGGAGATCGTTAGGAGGAACGAGGGGCTGAGCCCCGACGAGAGCCTCGACTTCGCCCTGCGGCTCGTCTTCCTGCTGGCCAACCAGATCGGCCGGAACGACGTGCTGCTGTCCTGCATCGAACAGGCGGCGCAGGAGCGCCGCGCCGGAGACCGCCCATGAGCACCGCATTCGCTTCCGCCAACGACACCACGGACCAGAAGGCGCGCGTCGTCGAGCTCGCCCGCGGGGTCTACGGCTATGTCAGCCAGTCCGACCCCAATTGCGGCTTCGTCGTCGGCGACGAGGGGGTGCTCGTGATCGACGCGCGGGCGACCCCGCAGCTCGCAAGCGAGATGATGGAAGACATCCGGACCGTGACCGAGCGTCCCGTCCGCTACGTCTTCCTGACCCATTACCACGCGGTCAGGGCGCTCGGCGCGAGCGCCTTCGGCGCCGAGGCCGTGATCTCCTCGCGCGATACGCTGCACCTGATCCGCGAGCGCGGCGCCGCCGACATGGAATCGGAGATGCGCCGGTTCCCGAGGCTGTTCAAGGGCGCCGAGCAGATCCCGGGGCTGACGCTGCCGCGCATGACCTTCGATACCGGGATGAGCTTCTGGTTCGGCGAGCGGGAGCTGCGGTTCAGCCATCTCGGCCGCGGCCATTCGCGCGGGGACGCGGTCTGCTGGATCCCCGACGCCGGCGTCGTGTTCGCGGGCGACCTGGTCGAGAACCGCTGCGGCGTCTACACCGGCGACGCCTACATGCGCGACTGGCTGTCGACCCTGGAGCGGCTGCGCGCCCTCGACGCGCCGGTCGTCGTGCCCGGCCGCGGCCCGGCGATGACGGACCGCCAGCAGGTGAGCGACGCGGTCGACGCGACCAAGGACTTCATCATCTCGGTCCTGGAATCGGTCGAGATCGGGCTGAAGTCCGGCAAGGGCCTGCGCGACTGCTACCGCATCGCCGAGGAGCGCATGACGCCCCGTTTCGGCGACTGGCCGATCTTCGTGCACGCGCTCGCCTTCGACGTGGCGCGGGCCTACGACGAGCTGCGGGGCTTCGAGCACCCGCGGATCTGGACCGCGGAACGCGACGCGGAACTCTGGAACACGATCCACGCCTGATCCACGCCTGCTCCCTTGGCCCTCCCGCGAACCGAAAGACCGGCAGAACCGACATGAAGCTAGCCAGCCTGAAGGACGGCACGCGCGATGGCGCGCTCGCCGTCGTCTCCCGCGGCCTCGACCGGGCCGTGCGGGCCGGACCCGCCGCCCCGACGCTGCAATACGCGCTCGACCACTGGACGCGGGTCGAGCCGGAGCTGCGCGACCTCGCCCGGCGCCTGGAGGAAGGCCGGGCCGAAGGCGCGGAGCCGTTCGACCCCGCCGCCGCGATGGCGCCGCTGCCGCGGGCCTACCAGTGGGCCGATTTCAGCTCCTACGTCACGCATGTCGAGCTGGTGCGCCGGGCCCGCGGCGCGACGCTGCCGGACAGCTTCTGGAACGACCCGCTGGTCTACCAGGGAGCCGGCGACTGCAATCTCGGCCCCACGGACCCGATCCCGATGATGGACCCGGGCTGGGGCCTGGACTTCGAGGGCGAGGTCGCCGCGATCGTCGACGACGTCCCGGCCGGCACGGACGAGCAGGCGGCCGGCCGGCATATCCGGCTGCTGATGCTGGTGAACGACGTCACCCTGCGCGACCTGGTGCCGGGCGAGTTGGCCAAGGGCTTCGGCTTCTTCCAGAGCAAGCCGCAGACCGCCTTCTCGCCCGTCGCCGTCACGCCGGACGAGCTGGGCGACGCCTGGGACGGCGACCGGATCCACCTGCCGCTGCTGGTGCGGCGGGGCGCCGAACCGTTCGGGCGGCCGAACGCGGGCCGGGACATGGTGTTCGGGTTCCGCCGCATGGTCGCCCATGTCGCCCGCACCCGCCCGCTCGCGGCCGGCGCGATCATCGGCTCGGGCACCGTCTCGAACGCCGACCGCGGCGTCGGCAGCGCCTGCATCGCGGAGCGGCGGGCCCGGGAGATGGTCGAGCACGGCGCGCCGCGCACGCCCTTCCTCGCCGCCGGCGAGCGGGTGCGCATCGAGATGCTGGACCGCGAGGGCCGGTCGGTGTTCGGCGCCATCGACCAGGTCGTGACGCCGGTCCGTCCCCCGCAGGCCGATCCGCGGTCCGATCGGCAGTCCGATTGAATGCAGGGGCGGGCGGCCTTATAACTGTAACCATCGGTCCATTGGCGCCAGGGGGTGCAGTTGCGCGAGCTCCCGTTCCCCGAGGCGTCGGAGATGGGCCCGGTCCCGAGCCGGGCCGTGTGCAGCATCTTCGACGCCGTCGGACGAAGCAGCTTCGTCCCTACCCTCCTGCGCTCGATGGGAAGCGTCGGCAATCCCGCCTTCGTGTCGATGTTCGCCTATACCGGCGGCCCGACGCCGCTGTTCCTGGGCACCGACAGCGTGTGCTCGCCCTTCTATGCCGCGCGGGCGGCGGAGAGCTACGTCTCCGGCTGCTACCGGGAGGACCCGAACATCGAGATCCTGCTCCGCCGCATGGCCGGCGAGGGCACCGTGATCTCGTATCTGCGGCGCGACGAGGTGCCGTCGCTCCAGTACCGGCGGCTCTGCTACGAGCGCGCCAACATCGTCGACCGGCTGTCGGTGCTGCTGAAGACCCGGCGCGGCCACGGGGTCTCGGTCAGCTTCTACCGCAGCGTCGCGGAGGGCGAGTTCACGGAGAGGGACGTCGACATCCTGCTGGGCTTCGCCCCGGTGGTCCGCGCCGCCGCCGCCCGCCACATCGAGCTGATCGCGCGCGACGGCGGCACCGACTACGACGAGGCGCTGATGCGCCTGAAGGAGCAGTTCCCCGAACTGTCCCGGCGCGAGGCGCAGGTGGCGGCCGGGACCGTCGTCGGGATGACCGCGGACGACCTCGCGCAGATGCTGGGCATCAAGCCGACCAGCGTCATCACCCACCGGCAGAAGGCCTATGCCCGCCTGGGCGTCGCCAGCCAGCGCGAACTGGTCACGAAGTATTACGCGGGGCTGTGAGGGGGCGGGCCCTCACCCTCCCAACCTTCGGTTGGGCCCCTCCCTCTCCCGTTGCACGGGAGAGGGGAGTTTCGCGTTGGTGCGCAGCGCCTCCACCACCAGGGCGAATGCCGGGGCGAGCTGGCGGCGGCTGGGGTAGTAGAGGTGGTAGCCCGGGAACGGCGGGCACCAGTCCGCGAGCACCCGCACGAGCCGGCCGTCGCCGATCAGGGGCAGCGCCTGGTCGTCGAGCACGCAGGCCAGGCCGAACCCGGCGGCCGCCGCCCGCAGGATCATGGACGTGTCGTTGAACACGAGCTGCCCGTCGACGCGCACCTTCAGCTCGCGCCCGTCCTTCCCGAACCCCCAGGCGTACAGGCCGCCCGAGGTCGGCAGGCGCAGGTTGATGCAGGCGTGGCCGGTGAGGTCGTGCGGCGTCCCCGGCGCCGGGCGGCCCGCGAAATAGGAAGGGGCGCCGACGACGGCCATGCGCATGTCCGGCCCGATGCGCACGGCGATCATGTCCTTCGCCACCTGCTCGCCCAGGCGGACGCCGGCGTCGAAGCGCCCGGCCACGATGTCGGTCAGACCCTGGTCGATCGTCAGCTCGACGTCGATGTCGGGATGGTCGGGCAGCAGGCGCGCCAGGGCCGGCCACAGGATCGCGTCGGCGGCGTGCCCGCCGGTCGCGATGCGGACCGTGCCGGCCGGCCTGTCGCGCAGCGCGCTCAAGGCAGCCAGCTCGGCGCCGATCCCGTCGAGCGCGGGGCCCAGCGTGCGGAGCAGGCGTTCACCCGCATCGGTCGGCACGACGCGGCGCGTCGTGCGGGTCAGCAGCCGGACCCCGAGACGCGCCTCGAGCCGGCGCAGGACGTGGCTGAGCGCGGATTGCGAGGTGCCGAGCCGCGCCGCGGCCCGGGTGAAGCTGCGCTCCTCGGCCACGGCGAGGAACGCCATCAGGTCGCCAAGCTCCTCGCGCCGCATTCATGAACCCCTGATATAAGTCCATGCCGATCTTAGCGTCTAATCGCCGGGCGGCACGTCCTTTAAGGTCCCGTCGCGTGGCCATGGGGCGGCCCCTGGCCCGACATGAACGACAAGGAGAGAACGCGATGCGCAAGCGCAAACTCGGCAGCGGCGGCCTGGAGGTGTCGGCGATCGGGCTCGGCTGCATGGGCATGAGCCACGCCTACGGCCCGGCCGCCGACAAGGGGGAGATGATCTCGCTGCTTCGCTCGGCCGTGGAGCGCGGCGTCACGTTCTTCGATACCGCCGAGGTCTACGGCCCGTTCACGAACGAGGAACTCGTGGGCGAAGCCCTCGCCCCTCTGCGCGACCAGGTGGCGATCGCGACCAAGTTCGG
This sequence comes from Arenibaculum sp., assembly GCF_035998295.1. Lineage (NCBI taxonomy): Bacteria > Pseudomonadati > Pseudomonadota > Alphaproteobacteria > Rhodospirillales > Azospirillaceae > Arenibaculum > Arenibaculum sp. The sequence continues at coordinate 14,465 of NZ_DASYHS010000120.1, forward strand.
GTTCGGGCCCGATCCCGACGGCGGGCCGCAATGGGTCGGCCTGGACAGCCGTCCGGAACACATCCGGGAGGTCGCCGAAGCCTCGCTCCGGCGGCTGAGGACCGAGGCGATCGACCTGTTCTACCAGCACCGCGTCGACCCCGGCGTGCCCATCGAGGACGTGGCGGG
>NZ_DASYHS010000130.1:0-4552 GCF_035998295.1 Arenibaculum sp.
CAGCGTGCCGAAGAAGTCGTAGACCGAGAGGTCGAAGCTGAGCGAGGAGATCGCCAGCACCCGGTCCGACGGGCCGACGGCGAACCGCTCGTTGATGTCGAGCAGGGTGTTCACCGCGCCACGATGGTCGATCACGACCCCCTTGGGCGTGCCGGTGGAGCCGGAGGTGTAGATCACGTAGGCGAGGTCGGTCCCGTCGAGCGCCACGGGGCGAAGCTCCGGCCCGTCCCCGTCGTCGGCCAGGTCGTCGGCCAGGTCGTCGACCGCGATCGCCTCCACCCCCTCGGGCAGCTCGCTGCGCCGGCGCAGCGCCGACTGCGTCAGGACCAGCTCGACCTCGGCCCGCTCCAGGATGTAGTGCACCCGTTCCACCGGCAGCGCCGGATCGATGGGCAGGTAGGCGCCGCCGGCATACAGGACGGCGAGCGTGCCGAGAACCTGTTCCCAGCCCCGCTCCATCATCACCGCGACCAGCCGGTTCGGCCGTACGCCCCGGGCCTGCAGACGGCCGCCCAGGCGGCGCGCGCAGCGGCGCAGCTCGCCGTAGTCGAAGCTGCGGCTGCCGCCGAGCACGGCCGGCGCCGCCGGCGTGGCGAGTGCTTGCCGGTCGAACAGCTCGTGCATCAGCGGCGCCGACGCCGGCGCCGCGTCCGCGGGCGGCAGCAGGCGCGTGAAGGGCAGCGAGGCCGGCGTCGTCGACTGCCAGGCCGCCGGCTCGGCCAGCCGGTCCAGCAGCCCGCAATAGGCCGCGAACATGTCGGCGACCATGCCCTCGGGGAACAGCTCGTCGATGCTGTCCCAATTGAAGATCAGACGGCCCTCGTATTCCAGCAGGGTATGGTCGATCCAGACCTGCGGCGTCTGGGTGATGCTGTGGACGTTCTGCGCGCCCAGCGCCTCCGACAGGCTGTATTCCGCCTGCTCGGGCGCCGCTTCGCTCAGCGTGCTGTTGAACACGATCGGCATCGCCGTCTGCTGGGCGCCGCGCGCCTGCGACAGCTCGCGCAGGACCCGCACGCCGCTGACCGCGGCGTGGTCCATGTCGCGCCACAGCCGTTCCTGGATCGCCCGCGCCTTTTGCGCGAAGGTCGCCTTGCCGTCCACCTCGACCTCGAGCAGGACCAGCGAGGTGAAGTCGCCGATGATCGCATTGACGCCGGGGTGCAGGGGCTGGCGGTTGAACAGCGGCAGGCTGAGGGTGAAGCGGGGATGCCGGCTCCACAGGGCCAGGACCTCGGAGAAGGCGGTCAGGAGCAGCACGGACGGCGTCACGGAGAACTGCCGGCCCACCTCCTTGAGGCGCGACCACCGGTCGGCCGGCATGTCGAGGTCGCGGCGGGTGAAGTGGGCGGCGGCGATGGACTCGGGCGGGCGGACCAGCGGCAGGCTCGGCGCCGGGGCGAGGTCGGCGACCCTGTCGCGCCAGTAGCGCAGCGCGCGCTCGTAGCGCGGCGTCGCGCGCTGGGCCCGCTCCGCCAGCACGTAGTCCCGGAAAGTGAGCTCCAGCGGCGGCAGGTCCGCCTCCGGATCGGCGTAGAACGCCATCAGCTCGCGCGCGAGGATCTGGCTGCTGGCGGCGTCGACGATCAGCCCGTCCATGCTGATGTGCAGATGCGCCACGCCGTCGTCGAGTTCGGTCAGCCGGAACTCGAACAGCGGCCAGCGGCTGGCGTCCAGCACCTGGTGCGACATGCGCTCGCGCGTGCGGGCGAGCCCGGCGGCCACCGCATCCCGGTCGAGCCCGCGCAGGTCGTCCCGGGACAGCCGGTAGTAGGGGACCTCCTCCAGCACCCGTTGCGTGCCGTCGCCGAGGAAGAGGGCGCGCAGCATGTCGTGGCGCCGGATGACGCGGTTCAGGGCGCGCTCGAAGCGGTCGACGTCGAGACCGCGCACGCGGGTCTCCTCGTAGCCATGCGCGGCCACGCCGCCGAGCCCGACGGTGGCCTCCCGCCCGAACCAGTAGGCCTGCTGGATGTCGGTCAGCGGGAAAGGCTGGTGGCGGGCATCCCAGTCCGGGCGGATCGCCTCGATCGCCCCGTCCTGCGCCCCTTCCTGCGCGCCGGCTTCCCTCTTCCCGCGCTCCAGCTCGGCCGCGAGGTCGGCCAGGACGGGATGCCGGAACAGGCTGCTCAGCGAGAGGCGGGCCGACATGCGCTGGTTGATCGCGTGGATCAGGCGGGTGGCCAGCAGCGAGTGGCCGCCGAGGTCGAAGAAGTTGTCGTGGATGCCGACCCGGTCGCGCTTCAGGATCTCGGCCCAGATTTCGGCCATCAGGGCCTGCGCGGCGCTGCGCGGCGCCACGTAGTCGGCCCCGCTCCGCTCCTGCCCCGGTGCCGGCAGGGCCCTGCGGTCGAGCTTGCCGTTGGCCGTCAGCGGCAGGCGGTCGAGCATCATCCACCGCGTCGGAACCATGTAGTCCGGCAGCAGCCGCAGCAGCCGGTCCCGCAGCAGGTCGGCCCCGGCGGTGCCCACCACATAGGCGACCAGCCGCTTGTCGCCGGGATCGTCCTCGCGCAGCAGCACGACCGCCTCCCGGACCCCGGGCTGGCGCTGCAGCACGCTCTCGACCTCGCCGAGCTCGATGCGGAAGCCGCGCAGCTTTACCTGCTGGTCGATCCGGCCCAGGTACTCGATGTTGCCGTCCGGCAGGAAGCGGGCCAGATCGCCGCTGCGATACATCCTGGCCCCGGGGGCGTCGGCATGGGGATCGGGCAGGAATCTCTCGGCCGTCAGGCCCGGACGGTTCAGGTAGCCCCGCGCCAGCCCGACGCCGGCGATGTACAGCTCGCCCGCGACGCCGACCGGGACCGCGTTCAGCCCCTCGTCGAGCACGTAGAGCCGGATGTTGTCGATCGGCCGGCCGATCGGCGGCGCGTCGGGCCAGCCGCCCATCGCGGCGCAGCTCAGCGGGTACTGGCTCGCGGCGTGGGTCTCGGTCGGTCCGTACTGGTTGTAGAGATACCGCCCGCCCAGGGCGCGCATGCAGGCACGCAGGTCGTCGTTGACCTGGAGAGCCTCGCCCGCGGTCACGATCTCGCAGCCGCCTTCCGGCACCGGATCGCCGGGGGACGACAGGTTGGCCATCTGCTGGACCACGGCATAAGGCAGGAAGGCGCGCTGCACGCCGTGCTCGGCGATGAAGCGACGGAGCTGCCCGAGGTCCTTCCGGCTGGCTTCGTCCATCAGCACCAGGGTCCGGCCCAGGCACAGCGTGCTCAAGATCTCCTGGAACGAGACGTCGAAGTTCAGGGAGGCGAACTGCAGGACGCGGGCGGGCACCGGGCTGTCGGCCGCGGCATGGTCGACCTGCCAGCCGATCAGGTTGTCGAGCGCGCGGCGGGTCTGCGCGACGCCCTTCGGCCGGCCGGTGGAGCCGGAGGTGTAGATCACATAGGCGAGGTTGTCCGCGTCGACCGCGACCTCCGGATCGCCGTCGGGCTCTCCGGCCCAGGCGCCGCGATCCTCGTCCAGGCTCCACGCCGGTACGATCTCCCCCTCCTGCGGCAGGATGCCCCTCAGCCGCTGCTGGGTCAGCAGCAGCTTCGGCGCGGCATCCGACAGCATGAAGGCCAGCCGCTCCGCCGGGTAGGCGGGATCGAGCGGTACGTAGGCCGCCCCGGCCTTCAGGATGGCGAGCAGGCCGACCACCATCTCCGGCGACCGCTCCATGCACAGCCCGACCCGGTCGTCCGGTCCGACGCCGCGTCCGATCAGGAAATGCGCCAGCTGGTTGGCGGCCCGGTTCAGCTCCCCGTAGGTCCAGCCCTCGCCCATGAAGACGAGCGCCGTCTCCTGCGCGCCGCGCGCGGCCTGGGCCTCGAAACGGCGCAGGAAGCCCGAAGCGGGCGGCGGCTCGCGGCGGGTCGCGTTCCAGCCATGGAGCAGTTGCCGCCGCTCCGCCTCGCCCAGGAGGTCGATCTCGCCGACGGGCCGCCGCGGATCGGCGATCAGGCCGGCCAGCACCCGGCGCAGATGGCGGGCGAAGCGCCTCACCGTGGCCGCATCGAACAGGGCGGAGGCGTACTCGATGCCGCCGACGATCCGGCCCCCGCGCTCCACCAGCATCAGCGCCAGGTCGAACTTCGAGGCGACGTGAGGGGCCTTGACCCGGCCGACGGAGAGGCCCGGCAGTTCGAAAGCGCCGTCCTCGTCCTTCTCCCAGGCGAGCATCACCTGGAACAGCGGCGCGTGCGCCAGGCTGCGCACGGGGTTGATCTGCTCCACCACCTGCTCGAACGGCAGGTCCTGGTGCTCCTGCGCGCCCAGCGCCGCCGCGCGCACCCGGCCCAGAAGCTCCTCCACCGTCGGCGAGCCCGACAGGTCCAGGCGCAGCGCCAGCGTGTTCACGAAGAAGCCGATCAGCCCCTCCACCTCCGAGCGCGTCCGGTTCGCCGTCGGCGTCCCGATCACAACGTCCTTCTGCCCCGACAGCTTCGAGAGCACCAGCGCCCAGCCCGCCAGGACCGTCATGAACGCCGTCGCCCCGTGGCGCAGGCCGAACGCCTTCAGCGCCGACGTCAGCGCCTCGTCCAGCTCCAGCGGCACGAAGCCG
>NZ_DASYHS010000175.1:0-21569 GCF_035998295.1 Arenibaculum sp.
CATGGACCCCGTCGCAGCCCAGCTCGGCCGCCAGGTCGGGGCGGTCGTTCATCAGGAAGGCGACGCCGCGTTCCTGGGCGACGGGGCGCAGGGCCTCGGTCGCGCGGCATCGCCTCCGGATGGGGTTCCGGGTCGAATGGCACGAAGAAGCCACGCTATCCGTTATCGGCAGGGACGAACCGGGAAAGTGCGTTGAAACCGATGGCAAGTGTGGATGAAGGGGCCCCGGCGGCCGGACGGACGGATCTCCGCGGCGAGGTGGCGCGGTTCCAATCCCCCACGCGGCGCAAAAGCCTGCTCCAGATCGCGACCTCGTTCGGCGGCTTCTTCGCCACCTGCGGGGCGATGTACGCCCTGCTGGAGGTGTCCTGGTGGGTGGCGCTCGCGCTCGCGCCGCTGGCCGCCGGCTTCCTGGTGCGCATCTTCATCATCCAGCACGACTGCGGGCATCTCGCGTTCTTCCGCTCGCGCCGCGCGAACGACGCCGTCGGGCTCCTGTGCAGCCTTCTGACGCTGGCGCCTTACGCGTCCTGGCGCCGGCAGCACGCCGGCCATCACGGCATCTGGAACGACCTCGATCGTCGGCAGAGCGGCGCCGACATCTATTCCTCCTGCCTCACCGTTGCCGAATACCGGGCGCTGAAGCCGGCCGAGCGCTGGTGCTACCGTACGACCCGGCATCCGCTCGTCGCCAACCTGGTCCTGCCGCCGCTCGTCTTCCTGGTGCTCTACCGGTTTCCGTTCGACATGCCGCCGGAGTGGCGGCGCGAACGGCTTGCCGTCCTTTTGACCAATCTGGCGCTGGTCGCCCTGATCGCCGCCGCCGGGCTGATCCTGGGCTTCGGTCGCGTCGCCCAGGTCCAGCTGCCGGTCATGGTTCTGGCCTCGATCGCCGGCGTCTGGCTGTTTTCGGTCCAGCACCGCGCCGAGAACACGCGATGGCTGCGTCACGGCACGTGGAGCGCGACCGCCGCGGCCCTGGAGGGCTCGACCTGCCTGCGCCTGCCCGCGGTGCTGCAATGGTTCACCGGCAACATCGGCTTCCACCACGTGCATCACCTGAACCCGCGCGTGCCGAACTACCGGCTCCAGGAGTGCCACGAGAGGATTGCGGCACTGCGCGAGGTGCCGACATTGTCCTTGCGCGAGGGGCTGCGGGCCTGGCGTTTCGCTCTGTGGGACGAGGAGCGCGGCCGGATGGCGACGTTCCGGGATGCGGCTCGCGAGGCGGGGCGGTAAGGCCGTTCGGCGGCCATTCCCGTCCCCAGCGTCCGGAACGGGCAGCCGGTTCTGGCCGCCGCGCCTATGGCTGCGGACGTAGTATTCGGTGAGGTTTTCTTTCGGGCACTTGTTTGATGCGCCAGGAGTACGCATATGAAGTCATTGAAAAAGTTTGGTCCCTGGTGTGAGGCAAAAAATAAATCTGCTGGCGGTGAGTTGGTCGATACTCCGCAGCAGGTGATCGAACGGTCCGGTACCCGACGACGAGAGGAGCAATGACGATGCCTGGGATGACACCGCCTGTCGTGATTCCGGCCCTGGTGGCCGCTGGCGTCGCGCTCGCCGTGGTCGGCGGTGGTCCGCGGGAGGAACGCCAGGCGGCCGCAGGCATCCACTACCCGGTCACGCTCTATCTGCCCGAGGCGACCTACGACGCACTCGCGAAGGAGGGAAGGGGCATGCAGGGGATCCAGGATCGCGCGATGCGCCTCCTGGTCGAGGCGACCGGCAGGTAGCGGCCTGCCGGTGCCCAGCACCGCCGCGCCGGCCCGGCCGATATAGAGGACGAAGATGCGCCTGACGATTCTTGGGACCATGGCCTTTCTTGCCGTTGCATGCTCCGTGCCCGCATCGGCCCAGCCAGGGCAAAGCTGCGAGATACGCCCTCGCGTGGACTGCGCGGGAGGGGACCTGTCCGGTCAGGCTCTGACGGAAGCCGATCTGGCCGGTGCGGATCTGTCCAACGCGAACCTCGCCGGTGCCGACCTTCGGGGGGCCGATTTCTACCATGCGAACCTCTCGGGCGCCGATCTCTCGAACGCGCGGCTGTCCGGCGCCAACCTGAGCCGCGCCAACCTGTCCGGCGCCGACCTGTCCGGCGCGGACCTTACCGACGCCCAGATCCGATCCGCGGACCTGAGCGGAGCGAACCTCTCGGGAGCCGACCTTGCGCGCGCCGAACTGACCTACAGCGGTTTCGACGACGCCACCTGGACCGACGGGCGCAGCTGCGCGAAGGATTCGGTCGGCGAATGCCGCTGACGCGTCACCGGCCGAAGGCAGGGAGGCGTCTCGCCGGCGCGGATCAGGCCCCGGCTTCCTCGATCGCCCGCACGAAGGCCCGCACGCCGGCGTCCGGGCCCTCGGCGTGGTCCCACACCGCCGAAACGACGGCGAGGAAATCGGCGCCGGCCCGCACCAGCACGCCGCAGTTCTCCGGCGTGATGCCGCCGATCGCGACCGAGGGCACCTCCATCAGCTCCGACCACCACGCGATCAGCTCCGGCTCCGCGAGGAAGCCGGGGTTCTGCTTGGTCGGGCTGGGGAAGAAGGGGCCGAAGGCGACGTAGTCCGCCCCCGCCTCGGCGGCCGTCATCGCGAGGTGCCGGCTGTCGTTGCACGACACCCCGACGACGGCGTTCGCGCCGACGATGCGCCGGGCGTCGCGGTAGGGCGTGTCCTCCTGGCCGACATGGACCCCGTCGCAGCCCAGCTCGGCCGCCAAGTCGGGGCGGTCGTTCATCAGGAAGGCGACGCCGCGCTCCTGGGCGACGGGGCGCAGGGCCTCGGTCGCGCGGCGGATCGCGTCGTCGTCCGCATCCTTCAGCCGGAGCTGGACGCAGGCGACGTCGCCCCCGTCCAGCGCCCGGGCCAGGCTGTCGGCGAACGCCGCCGGCTCGAAGGCCGGCGGCGTCACGAGGTAGAGGCGGCAGTCGGCCAAGATGCTTACGCCTTGCCCTGGTAGACCTTGACCAGCGTGTCGAGGAGCTGGAGCGCGTCCTCGCGCGGGCGCTGGAAGCTGTTGCGCCCGATGATCGAGCCGTTGCCGCCGCCGTCGCGGATCGCGCGGGCGTCCTCGACCACGGAATCGACGCCCTTGGCCGCCCCGCCCGAGAACACGACGATGCGCCGCCCGTTGAAGGAGGCCTCCATCACGTGGCGCACGCGGTCCGCCAGCGTCGAGATCGGGATCTCCTTCTGCTGGTAGACCTTCTTCGCCTCGCCGTTCTCGAGATGGTCGGTCGGCAGCTTCACCTTGATGATGTGGGCGCCGAGCAGGGCCGCCATGTGCGCCGCATAGGCGATGATGTCGACCGCCAGCTCGCCTTCCTTGGACAGGCTGCCGCCGCGCGGGTAGGACCAGATCACCGTCGCGAGGCCGTATTCCTTCGCCTCCTCGCTCAGGTCCCGGATCTCCTCGTACTGCTCGTACATCGCGTCGGAGGACGGGTAGATCGTGAAGCCGATCGCCGAGCAGCCGAGCCGGATCGCGTCGCGGACATTGGCGGTGACGGCCTGGTCCGCGCCTTCCTTGGTGCGCGACAGGCTGTTCGCGCTGTTCATCTTCAAGATGGTCGGGATCTGGCCCGCGGTCACGTCGGCCGCCGCCTCCATCATGCCGAGCGGGGCGGCATAGGCGTTGAGGCCGGCGTCGACGACGAGCTGCGGGTGGTATTTCGGGTCGTAGCCGGCGGGGTTCGCGGCGAAGCTGCGCGCCGGCCCGTGCTCGAAGCCCTGGTCGACCGGCAGGATGATCATCTTGCCCGTGCCGCCCAGGCGTCCTTCCATCAGTATCCGGGCCAGGTTGGCCTTCGTGCCGGGGTTGTCGCTCTCGTAGTTGGAGAGGATCTCCTTGACGCGGCGAGTCAGCTTCATGGTTCCCTTTTCCCGTTCTGCATGGTGCGGAAATGGCGCCCTCAATAGCCCGTAATGTCCCGGTTTGCAATGTCGGGCGGCCGAACTTCCGTACTACCCAGCAGCCATTCGCGGCACGCCCGGACGGCATCGCTCCGCCCTTCGGGCCCCGAGGCGGTCCCGGACGCGCCTCCGGAGGCGATCTCGGAGGCGATCTCGAAGGCGCTCTCGACCGGCGGATGTATCCGCGCACCCAGCGCTGCGGCGATGCCGGCGACGCGCCCGACGACGTCCGGCGGCCCGTCGAGGGCGACGTCGCCGACCCCCTCGCGCAGCGCGGCGAGGGCGGCACCCGGGCTGTCGGCGCAGTCCAGCACCGCGGTCACGCTCAGCCCGGGGAACTCCGCGCGCAGCCGCTCGACCAGTGCCCGGAACCAGCCGGCGCCGGCATAGCGCCCGGCTCCGCGGCCGCTGACGATCAGCAGGGGCATGCCGAGTGCCGCCGCCGCCGCCGCCGCGGCGCGGGCCTCGTCGAGGGCGTGGACGCGGATCGCCCGGTCGGTCCTGATCTCGCTCATGGCGCGGACGGCGGGGATGCGGTTCGAGGGGGCTTGGTGCGCACCGGCGCATAATGGCGTCCGGGGCGGCCGAGATTAAGCGGAATCTCCCTGGTCCCGCGGGCGTCCGGGCTTGACCGCCCGCGGCGGGTCGGCTTACGTGCGTCCTCCCACGAAGGCGCGACGATGCCCGATCCCGACAGTTCCTCCCGACCGTTCTCCTGGCGCCGCCTCTACGACGCGCCGTGGCTGCTGTTCTTCATGGCCCCGCTGTTCTGGTCGGGCAACTTCGTGCTCGGCCGGGCGGTGGCCGGGGAGATCCCGCCGGTCGGGCTCGCCTTCTGGCGCTGGACCGTCGGCTGCCTGATCGTGCTGCCCTTCGCCTGGCCGCATCTGCGCCGCGACCTGCGCGAGTTCGTGCGCCGGTGGCCGACGGTGCTGGTGCTGTCCGCGGCGGGCATCGCGGGGTTCAACACCTTCGTCTATATCGGCCTCCAGGACACCACCGCGCTGAACGCGGTGATGATGCAGTCGACGATGCCGATCGCGATCGTTGCCGCCAGCTTCCTGCTGTTCGGCGAGCGGGTCGGCCCGCTGCAGGGGCTGGGCATCCTGGTCTCGCTCTCGGGGGTCGGGGTGATCGTCGCGCGCGGCGACTGGGGCACGCTGGCCGGGCTCGCCTTCAACCGCGGCGACCTGTGGATACTGGCGGCGGTGGTCAGCTACGCGCTCTACACGGCGCTGCTGCGCCGCCGGCCCGTGGTCCATCCGCTCAGCCTGCTGGCGGGGACCTTCGGGCTCGGGGCCGTGATGCTGCTGCCGCTCCTGGCCTGGGAGATGGCGTCGGGCCGGGTCATGCCGGCGACGCCGGCGGCGTTCGGCGCCGTCGCCTATGTCGCGGTGTTCCCGTCCGTCCTCGCCTATTTCTGCTTCAACCGCACGGTCGAGCTGATCGGCGCCAACCGGACCGGCCTGTCGGTCCACCTGATGCCGGTCTTCGGCACCTTGATGGCGATCGCCTTCCTGGGCGAGAGCCTGCGCTGGTACCACGGCGCCGGCGTCGCGCTGATCGCGGCCGGGATCGTGCTGGCCGGCCGGCGCCGCTGATGTCCCCCATCCCTCGGCGCAGGCTTCGGCTCGAGGGCGGGTTGGCCGGGCCGGTCGGACCGCACCACGATCCGCCCGCCGCCCGGCGTGCGGATCGGCAGGCTTGAAAGGCCCGGCGCGGCGCCCTCGGAACGAAACGGCGCGCCCCGGTATTGAGGCTGGAAGAACTCCTCCTCACGAGGGCCGCATGCGCACCATCTCCCGATCCTGCCTCGTCCTCCTCGCAGCATTGCACGCGCTGCCCGCCGCGGCCCAGGGCACCGGCGACATCGCGTCGGCCGCCGGCAGCGCCGTCGACGCGCTCGCGTCCAGCGCCGTCGACGCGCTCGCGTCCAGCGCCAAGGACAAGCTCCTGGTCAAGGACATGCTGGGCGCCGAGGTGAAGGGGCCGGACGGCAAGACGATCGGCACCGTGGAGAACCTCGTCGTGCTTCCGGGCGGGCGGGTCGTCGCGGCGATCGTCGCCACCGACGCCAAGGACACCGGGCGCATCCCGGTGCCGTTCTCGGCCGTGAAGATCGCCCGGGCCGGCGGCAAGCTCGGCTTCGAGCTGCCGGTCGGCCTGTCCGAGCTGAAGGGCATGAAGGAAGTGCAGGCGCTGGCGGGGGCCGTGCCCGGCCTCGACTAGGCGGCTGCGGGCACGGCCCCGGCCGCGCCTGCCTACTTTCCACGTCCCATGGCGGCGCGTTCGCGCAGGCAGGCGCCGGCGACCGCGGAGCGCCGGCGCGCCTCGGCGATGACGTCGTGCGCCGGACGCGGCGCGGGCAGGTCGTTGCCGGCCGCGACCCAGCGGTACAGCGCCCTCTGCGCCTCGTGGAGCGCGTCGTCGACCGTCGGCGCGCGCACGGTGCAGGCCGGCAGTCCGATGATCTCCACCTGGTAGGCGTCGGCGACCCGGCAAACGATCGTTATGTATCCATCCATGACGGAAAAAAGATCCTCCCTTTGCTTGTCGCGTCTGAAGCCGGGCGGCAGACGGGGCGAGGCACGCCCGGCGTTTTTCTGCGTGATTTATTCGGAGGGGTATCCGATGTGCATTCCCGAGTAGATCATGCACATTGAAACGGCTGTGGCAATCGAAAAATGCATCCAAGTTCAAATTGTAGTGTATTGAAGTATAGATCCTGTGTTGATTTGAGAAATACATCGAGATTAAATGGGTAGAGAAATCGATAGTGATTTTAATTTGTCTGGTGCCGGCAGGTGGCGTTCAGGGTTGACATTCAAGATCCATGGTGTATCTCTGGATGCAACCTGGGCGCCCGATCGCACATATTGTCGGGCGTCTCCTGACGAGGCAGCTCTTCCGGTTGGTTCCGGGGGTGTGGGTGCCTTCCTGTTGCCGGGATGAATTGTCTTCCGAGGAGACATCCATTTTCGACCATTGATTCGAACTGCCAATGACTGGACCGATGTCTGTGAGTTCCATGATGCGCCCCGCGCGCCATCCCGACGCTTCCGGCCCGCCTTCGGGCGTGCTTTGGAGCGAAGCCTGCGACGGGCTGTCGCTCAGGAACGCGACGTTCGGGGACGGCGCCGACATCTGGCGGCTGGTCGGCGAGACCGGCGTGCTCGACCTGAACTCCCCCTATGCGTACCTGATGATGGGCAACTGGTTCGCCGACACCAGCGTCGTCGCGGCGGCCGACGGCCGCCTCGCCGGCTTCGTGATGGGGTTCTCTCCCCCGCGCCAGGCCGACACCGTCTTCGTCTGGCAGGTCGGCGTCGCCGCGGCGATGCGCGGCCGCGGCCTGGGCCGGCGCATGCTCGACGCCCTGGTCCGCCGCTCGCCGGGCGCGATCCGCTACCTCGAGGCGACCGTCACCCCGTCCAACGAGGCCTCGGAGGCGCTGTTCCGCGGCTTCGCGCGCAGCCGCGCGGCCCGATGCGCGGTGAGCGACCTGTTCCCGTCCCATGCCTTCCCGACCGGCGGGCACGAGGCCGAGCGGCTGTTCCGCATCGGCCCGCTGCTGCCCCGACAACAATGAGGAAACCACCCGTGGAAACCTTCGAACGGCACGAATCCAACGTCCGCAGCTATGTCCGCGCCTTCCCGGAGATGTTCGTCTCGGCCAAGGGCTCCCGCCTCGTCGGGCGGTCGGGGCGCAGCTACATCGACTTCTTCGCCGGGGCGGGTGCGCTCAACTACGGCCACAACGACGAGGGCATGAAGCGGCGCCTGCTGGACTACGTCGCCGGCGACGGCATCGCCCACAGCCTGGACATGGCGACCGAGGCCAAGGCGGCGTTCATCGAGCGGTTCCACAGGGTCGTGCTGGCGCCGCGCGGCATGGCGCACAAGATGCTGTTCCCCGGCCCGACCGGCACCAACACCGTGGAGAGCGCGCTCAAGCTCGCGCGCAAGGTCACCGGCCGCAAGAAGGTCGTGAGCTTCACCAACGCCTTCCACGGCATGACGCTGGGCTCCCTGGCCGTGACCGGCAACGCGTTCAAGCGCGACGGCGCCGGCCTGCCGCTGAACGACACGTTCTTCATGCCCTATGACGGCTACATGGGCGAGGATTTCGACACGCTGGCCTATTTCGCGCAGACGCTGGAGGACGGCGGGTCCGGCCTCGACCTGCCGGCCGCCTGCATCGTCGAGACGGTCCAGGGCGAGGGCGGCATCAACGCGGCCTCGATGGCGTGGCTGCGCCGCCTGCAGGACATCTGCCGGCGCTGGGAGATGCTGCTGATCGTCGACGACGTGCAGGCCGGCTGCGGGCGCACCGGCACCTTCTTCAGCTTCGAGCCGGCCGGCCTCGACCCGGACATCGTCTGCCTGTCGAAGTCGCTGTCGGGCTACGGGCTGCCGATGTCGCTGACCCTGGTCAAGCCGGAATACGACCGCTTCGCGCCCGGCGAGCACAACGGCACGTTCCGCGGCAACAACCACGCCTTCGTGACCGGAACCGAGGCGCTGCGCTTCTGGGAGGACGACGGCCTGGAGAAGGAGGTCGCCCGCAAGGCCGAGACGGTGCGCGCCGGCTTCGCGCGGATCGCCGGCATGGCCGGCGGGCTGGCGCCGGAGCTGCGCGGCCGCGGGCTGATGCAGGGCATCGCGCTGAACTCCGGCGAGGCCGCGCGCGCGATCTGCACCGAGGCGTTCCGCCGCGGCCTGGTCCTGGAGACCTCGGGCCCCGACGGCGAGGTGGTGAAATGCCTGTGCCCGCTGACCATCTCCGACGAGGAGCTGCGCCAGGGCCTCGCCATCCTCGAGGAAGCCTTCGCGACCGTGGCCGCCGGCCCGGTCCGGACGGCCGCCTGATAATCTGAACAAGAAGACAGAGACCACGCCATGATCGTCCGCAATCTCGCCGAGGACATCCTCGGCACCGAGGCCGAAGTGAAGGCCGCCACCGGGACCTGGACCAGCCGCCGCCTGCTGCTGAGCCGGGACAAGATGGGCTTCTCGTTCCACGACACGCTGATCCATGCCGGGACCGAGACCTACATCCACTACGCCAACCATCTGGAGGCGGTGTACTGCGTCTCCGGCGAGGGCGAGATCGAGCTGATCGAGACCGGGGAGACGTTCCAGATCCGGGACGGCACGATGTACGCGCTCAACGGCCACGAGAAGCACAAGCTGCGCGCGACGAAGGAGCTGCGCCTGATCTGCGTCTTCAACCCGCCGCTGACCGGCCGGGAGGACCACGACGCATCCGGCGTCTACCCGCTGCTGACCGACGAAGAGGAGGCGGCATGAACGGGCCGGTGGTGACCCAGGACCTCTACCCGTCGCGCAAGTCCCCCGAGCCCGGCACGATGGAGCGCCGGGACCCCGTCGTGTGGGGCAAGGCGGGGGAGGGGCCGCTGAGTGCGGACGAGCTCGCCTTCTTCGAGCGCAACGGCTACCTGTGGATGCCGGGCTTCATCGGCGCCGACGAGGTCGCCTCGGTCAAGGAGGAGCTGGACCGCCTGTGGCGGTCCCATGCCGACGACCGCACGGACGAGGTGATCCGCGAGCCGCGCAGCGACGAGATCCGCTCGATCTTCCGCATCCACGAGACCAGCGCGGTCCTGCGCCGCCTGATCGCCGACCCGCGCTTCGCCGGCCGTGCCCGCCAGATCCTCGGCAGCGCCGTCTACATCCATCAGTCGCGCATCAACTACAAGCCGGGTTTCCGGGGCAAGGAGTTCTACTGGCACTCCGACTTCGAGACCTGGCACGTCGAGGACGGCGTGCCGAACATGCGGATGCTCTCCTGCGCGATCGCGCTGACCGAGAACACCGTCTTCAACGGCCCGCTGATGGTGATCCCGGAATCGCACCGCACCTATGTGCAGTGCGTCGGCGAGACGCCGGACCAGCACTACAAGGAGTCGCTGCGCGCCCAGGAATACGGCGTGCCGGACGACGCAAGCCTGCGCCTCCTGGCCGAGCGCGGCGGGATCGAGACGCCGACCGGCCCGGCGGGATCGGTGATCTTCTTCGACTGCAACCTGATGCACGGCTCGAACGGCAACATCTCGCCGTTCCCGCGCTCCAACGTGTTCGTCGTCTACAACAGCGTCGAGAACACGCCCCTGCGGGCCTTCGGCCCGCGCGAGCTGCGCCCGCACTTCCTGGGCTCCCGCGACTTCACGCCGACCGACGCGTATTGAGGCCGGCGCGGACATCCCCTCTTCCGTGCAGCGGGAGAGGGGATGTTCAACCGGACGTGACTCGCTCGGAACCTCCAAACCGGTGCCGTGGTTGTCAAAGTTGACGTTGACGGCTATGTTGGCTGCCAGGGACTGGAGGAACGATCATGGCCGCATTCGGGAAGGAGCATCATAAGGAAAAGCGAAGCGGGCATGGTTACGGCGTCCGGTCTGGAGCCCTGAAAGGCGTCAAGGTTGCCATTGTCGACACGCCCGGGGGCGAACCCCGGTCCCCGGCATACGCGGCGGATGTCGATTTTGCCGTGGTCCCCCGGACCGCAAGGGCCAGGGAGATCGTCAGGAAGGCGCACATCGATGCCAAGGGCATCCTGAGCGAGACGCTGGAGAGTATCGGCCCGTCTGGCGCCGCGGAACGTGCGGAGACGGAGACTGCCCGGTCGGCGCTGCGCGCCGATGCCTATGCGCCGGATGCGCGGGCACGGGCGATCCTGCGCGGCCGCGAGATCGCCGAGAACGACCTTCGGGCCAGCGGCGGCGCCTATGAAATGGACCAGGTACGGATGCTGATGGGCAACATCTCCCGTCAGGCGGTCGCCAAGAAGGTCGCCCAGGATGCCCTGCTGGCGGTCGATGGTCTCAAGGGAAGCCGACGTTACCCGACCGTGCAGTTCCAGGGAGACGGTTCGGTCGTGCCGGGCCTGCGCGCGGTGCTGCGTGCCCTGCCGGACAAGAACCCCTGGGTACGCCTCAATTACCTCGTGAACCCGGAGCCGCGGCTCGGCCGGCGCCGGCCGATTGATCTGCTGCGCGAGGGCAAGGTCGATGCGGTGGTCCATGCCGCTCGGCTGATGGGCGAGCAGGGCGCATAGCCGCCCGTGCCACCTCATGCTCCGATCGCGGCCCCTCCCGATCCGTTGCCGCGGCCGCCGGCGGATCTGGCCGGCCGGACGCTGCCTGTCCGAACCGTTTCCGTCGGCGAGACCCTGCCGCGCTTCCACGACGCCCGGCATGGCCCGGTGTTCTTCAACCGCACCAGGGACTATCGCTGGAACGCGCCGCAAGGCTCCTACGGCGTCTGCTATGCCGGGCTCAGCCTCGAGGCCAGCTTCGCCGAGACTTTCCTGCGCACGCCCGGCGCCACCCTGATCTCCATGGACCTCGTCGAGACCCGCGCCCTGTCCCGGCTGGTCGCAACGCGGGAGATCCGACTGGTGGAGATGGCCGACACGGGCCTGGCCCGGCTCGGCGCCACCAGCGCGGTCTGTTCGATCCTGCCCTACGACCTGCCTCAAGAGTGGTCGGCCGCCCTGTACGCTCATCCCGAACGCCCCGACGGCATCCTCTACCGGAGCAGCCACGACGACGGCCAGTTCTGCGCGGCGTTGTTCGAACCCGCCGGCAACGCCCTGGAGGACGACGGGCGGCGCGAGACCAACCTGCTGGCGTGCGGCTGGTTCTGGGACCTCATGGACCGATACCTGATTGGCCTTCCGCCAGGCGCGCTATAACGGTTCGCGGCCGCTCGGGCCGCAGCGCTTCCAGGTCCCATGCCACGCCGCACTGGTCTCGGCCAGCCCGAAAACTGATGGGGAGGGCTCCTTGCGGACCCTCCCCATGACGCTTTTCGCGAAGCTATGTGATTCCCTTGCGGGAATAGGCGACCGTAGCCGCAATTCCTTATCTAATCTTCCGGCGATGGTCGGTCAAGCCTCCCCTGCCGGAGAGAGCGGCGGTGCGGTCAACCGATCCAGCTCCCTGGTGGCGCGGGCCTCCACCTCGCTCTCGAAGCGCTCGTCATACTCTGCTTGGAGAGCTGTGCGCATCTCGGCCTCCCTCCGGGCAACCTCGTTCCTCACATACCCCTCGACCACCGCGCAGCCTGATGCGATCGCCCTCGCGACGCCCAGCATCTTCGCTGCGGGGAGCTTGGGTACGACCAGCCGCCGGCCGTCGTAGTATCGTTCCAGCCTATGGATCCGGACCGTATAGATATGATTGCAGACGGCCCAGACCGGGACATCCGACACCGGGTTCGGGTTGATCGCCAACGGATGATGGTAGGGCTTGGCGACGCGTGGTTTGGTGCTGGTGAGGGGGACGAAGGAGACGCAGGCCGTCTTTTCGTCCAAATCCGGGCATCCTCTTATCAGTACGCCGGGATGATAGCCGGTGAACTCGGGCTCGACGGAGTCGTCGAACATTCCGATCCAGTACACCTCCGCAGCCCGGGGAGCGCGCTGGATGGATATCCGCACCGGGTTCCAGTGCGGTTGCTGGCCTTTGGGCATGATCGTCTCGGCAGGTCGTCGCCGAGTGCGATGGTAACCAGTCCTGCACGAAAAGGGTAACCCAAGTTTCGCGCGGTGCCGGCTTTCCCTCCTGCCGGCAGATTGCGGCCGCCCCCGTCACCGGGCGCGGCCGCTTCCCGTTCCTCAGCCGACCTTCGCCAGGGCGACGGCGGTGTCGCTCATGCGGTTGGAGAAGCCCCACTCGTTGTCGTACCAGGTCAGGATGCGCACGAGCGTGCCCTCGACCACCTTCGTCTCCTCGAGCGCGAAGATCGAGGAAAGGGGGTCGTGGTTGAAGTCGGTCGACACCAGCGGCTCGTCATAGACGCCGAGCACGCCCTTCAGCGGGCCCTCGGCGGCGGCGCGGATTGCGTCGTTGACCTCCTGGACCGTGGTGGCGCGCTTGGCGACGAACTTGAAGTCGACGACCGAGACGTTCGGGCTCGGCACGCGGATCGAGGTCCCGTCGAGCTTGCCCTTCAGCTCCGGCAGCACCTTGCCCACCGCCTTGGCGGCACCCGTCGTGGTCGGGATCATGTTCAGCGCCGCGGCGCGGGCGCGGTGCAGGTCCTTGTGCATCGTGTCCACGATCCGCTGGTCGCCGGTGTAGCTGTGGATCGTGGTCATGAAGCCCTTCTCGATCCCGAGCGCGTTGTGCAGCACGAAGGCGACCGGGGCGAGGCAGTTGGTGGTGCAGGACGCGTTGGAGACGATCTTGTGCTCCGGCGTCAGCTTGTCGTGGTTGACGCCGTAGACGACGGTGATGTCCTCGTCCGTCGCCGGGGCCGAGATCAGCACCTTCTTCGCGCCCGCCGCGAGGTGCTTGGCCGCGTCGTCGCGCTTGGTGAAGATGCCCGAGCACTCCATCGCGATCTCGACGCCGAGCTCGCCCCAGGGCAGCTGCGTCGGGTCGCGCTGCTGGACGACCTTGATCGCGTGGCCGTTGACGACCAGCACGCCGTCGCCCGCCTCGACCGTGCCCGGGAACCGGCCGTGCACGCTGTCGTATTTCAGCAGATGGGCGTTGGTGTTCACGTCGGCGAGGTCGTTGATCGCGACCACCTCCACGTCGGTGCGCCCGGACTCGTAGATGGCGCGCAGCACCAGCCGGCCGATGCGCCCGAACCCGTTGATCGCAACCTTGACAGCCATCCTATCCTCCTTGGTCCGTTCCGGGCGGGGGGCCGTGCCGCCCGCCCATGCTCGTCTCGTCGTGTGTCGCCCCGAATTACAACCGAGCGGCGACGGCGGCCACGACCGCGTCCGCGGTAATGCCGAAATGCTCGTAAAGCTCCTGATAGGGAGCGGACTCGCCGAACCCCTTCATGCCCACGAAGATGCCGTCCGACCCGATGTAGCGATCCCAGCCCAGCCGTACCAGCGCCTCGATGCCGACGCGCAGCGTGCCCTCGCCGATCACCTCGGCCCGATAGGCGGCATCCTGCTGCTCGAACAGCTCCCAGCTCGGCATCGAGACGACCGCGGCGCCGATGCCGCGCTCCTGGAGCAGGCGGCGCGCCTCGACCGCGATCGACACTTCCGAGCCGGTCGCGAACAGGGTGACCTTGCGCCCGCCCTCGGCCGGCCGCAGCACGTAGGCGCCGCGCGCCGACAGGTTCTCCCGCGCGTGTTCGGTGCGCACCGTCGGCACGTTCTGGCGCGTCAGGGCCAGCAGGCTCGGCCGGTCCGCCGTCTCCAGCGCGATCTGCCAGCATTCCGCGGTCTCGACCGCGTCGGCGGGGCGGAACACCAGCAGGTTCGGGATCGCGCGCAGTGCCGCGACGTGCTCGACCGGCTGGTGGGTCGGGCCGTCCTCGCCCAGGCCGATGCTGTCATGGGTCATCACGTAGACGACGCGCTGGCGCATCAGCGCCGACAGGCGGATCGCCGGCCGGCAGTAGTCGCTGAACTGCAGGAAGGTGCCGCCATAGGGGATGATGCCGCCATGCAGCGCCAGGCCGTTCATCGCCGCCGCCATCGCGTGCTCGCGCACGCCGTAGTGGATGTAGCGCCCGCCATAGCCGGTGCGCTGGACGACGGCGGTGTTCTTGACGCGCGTGTTGTTGGACGGCGACAGGTCGGCCGACCCGCCGACGATCTGCGGCACCAGCGGGACCAGCACGTCGAGCACGTTGCCCGACGCGACGCGGGTCGCGAGCTTCGGCGTCTCGGCCGAGATCTTGCGCTTGAACTCGTCGATCGCCGCCGCGAAGCCCTCGGGCAGGCGGCCCTCGGCCGCGGCCCGGAACGCGTCGCGCAGCGCCGGCTCGCAGGCGTCCAGGCGGTCGGCCCACTGCGCGCGGGCGTCGGCGCCCCGCCGGCCGAAGCCGCGCCACGCCTGCTCCACCGTCTCCGGGATCACGAAGGGCTCATGGCTCCAGCCGAGCTTGGCGCGGGTGGCCGCGATCTCCTCGGAGCCGAGCGGCGCGCCGTGGCAGTGATGGGTCCCGCCCTTGTTGGGGGCGCCGTAGCCGATGATGGTCTTGCACGAGATCAGCGACGGCGCGTCGGTGGTGCGCGCGTAGTCGACCGCCATCGCGATCTGCTGCGGGTTGTGGCCGTCGACCTCGCGCACGTCCCAGCCATAGGCGCGGAAGCGGGCCAGCGTGTCGTCGGTGAAGCTGAGCTCGGTCGGCCCGTCGATCGAGATCTCGTTGTCGTCCCACAGCACGATCAGCTTGCCGAGGCCGAGATGGCCGGCCAGCGACGCCGCCTCGTGGCTGATGCCTTCCATCAGGTCGCCGTCGCTGGCGATCACGTAGGTGTAGTGGTCGACGAGGTCGTCGCCGAAGCGGGCGTTCAGGATGCGCTCGGCCAGCGCAATGCCGACCGCCGTCGCGAGGCCCTGGCCGAGCGGGCCGGTCGTGGTCTCGATGCCGTGGCTCTGCATCACCTCGGGATGGCCGGGCGTCAGGCTGCCGAGCTGGCGGAACCGGCGCAGCTCGTCCATCGTCATGGCCGGGTGGCCGGTCAGGTGCAGGATCGAGTACAGCAGCATGGAGCCGTGGCCGGCCGACAGCACGAACCGGTCGCGGTCCGGCCAGGTCGGGTCGGCGGGGTCGAACTTCAGGAACCGGCCGAACAGGACGGTCGCCACGTCGGCCATGCCCATGGGCATTCCGGGATGGCCGGACTTGGCGGCCTCCACGGCATCCATGGCGAGGACGCGGATCGCATTGGCGAGTTGTTCGTGGGTGGCCGCCTCGGGGGCGGCGGGCGTCGTCGTCATGGTGACGGGTTTCCTGGACCGGTGCTGGGCATGGGGCCGCGGGCCGACCGCCGCAGGCGGGGCCGGGCTCGAAACGGGCGCACCATGCCGCCCCACCGGCAGCGCGTCAACACATGAGTCGCGCAGTATTCGGCAGGAGAAGCCGAAGTCGCAAACCTGCGCCGACGCGCGAACATCCCCTCTCCCGTGCAACGGGAGAGGGAGGGGCCCGGCCGACGGCCGGGAGGGTGAGGGCAGACCGCCCGCAAATCCTCGCCTTGCCGCCTACGCGACCGCGGTTGACGCGCCGCGCCGCCCGCCCGTAATGTCGGCCGTTCGCCGTTCTTCCCGTGCCGCAGTTCCGGGGCCGCCGCCCGCCGATGATGCAGAGATCCTCCGTCGAAATCGCGCTCGGCCGCCTGGACGCGGCGCTTTCCCGCCTGGACGCGGCCATCCGCGCCCGCGAGGCGCGCGCCGAGGCGGAGCGCGGGGAACTCGTCGCGGCGCTCGAAACGGCGCGCACCGCCGAATCGTCGGCGCGGAACGCCGCGGACGACGCGGCGCGGCGCCTGGAAGCGGCGATCGGCCGCCTGCAGACCGTCTTGGAGGACTGAAACCGCAAATGGCGCGTGTCGACATCACGCTGAACGGCCGTGTCTATACGGTCGCCTGCGAGGACGGGCAGGAGCCCCGGCTGCTCGAGATCGCCCGCTACCTGGACGCCAAGCTGCGCGAGGTCGCGCGCGGCAGCGGCGCCGCGGCGGCCGGCGAGGCGCAGCTCCTGGCCATGGCCGCCCTGGTGGTCACCGACCAGCTCTTCGACCTGAAGGCGGAGTACGATGCCCTGGCCGAAGGCCAACTGAATGGCGCCGAAGGTCAACTGAACGGCGCCGAAGGCCGGCTCCCCGCGGGCGGTTCGGCCGACACCGCGGTGGCCGCCGCGGTCGACGGCATCGCACGGCGCATAGAAGATATTGCAGCGCGCCTCGAGCGTGCCTAGATTTGGGATCGGAAGGTCGCTGTCTGGTGCGACAGGCTGCTATATCCCTGGGGCCGATTCCAATCCTCTAGGGAGCTGTCCCTGCCGGGGCCGTGGTCCCGGTACATGGCGCCCACCTGCATTGTGCAGGCCACAGAGGATACGCACACGCCATCGGCCGAGGCGGCGCCTTCCACCCTCTCTTCTTCCAGCCTCCGGCATGCCATGACCGACGTTCCGGCGACCGACGTTCCGGCCGAGAAGCGGGCCGCGCGCGCCGAAGCGCGCCGCCGGCGCGATCTGGCGGCCGCCGATGCGCCCGGCGCGGCCCGGTCCGTGATGGAGCGGGTCCTCTCCGGGGTGCCCGTCCCCGCGGGCGCGGTCGTCTCCGGCTACTGGCCGATTGGCTCCGAGCTGGACGTCCTGCCGCTTCTGCGCCACTTCTGCGATGCCGGCCATGTCTGCGCCCTGCCGGTCGGCGAGGGCAGGGGCCGGCCGCTGCGCTTCCGGGCGTGGCGTCCCGGCACCGCGATGGTCGAGGCGGAGTACGGCATCATGGTGCCCGCCCCGGAGGAGCCCTGGGTGACGCCGTCCGTGCTGCTCGTCCCGCTGCTGGCCTTCGACCGGGCGGGCTACCGGCTCGGCTACGGCGCCGGCTACTACGACCGGACGCTGGCGGCGCTGCGGGCCGCGCACCCCGTGCTCGCCGTCGGCGTCGCCATGGCCGCGCAGGAGATGGACGCGGTGCCGCGCGACCGCTACGACCAGAAGCTGGACTGGATCGTCACCGACCGCTTCGCCCTGCACACGGGACCACAGGCATGAACCTGCTCTTCCTCGGCGACGTCGTCGGGCGTGCCGGCCGCGACGCGGTGCTGGCCCATCTTCCCGAGCTGCGGCGCCGCCTCGCGACCGACTTCGTCGTCGTCAACGGCGAGAACGCGGCCGGCGGCTTCGGCATCACCGAGAAGATCGCCCGCGACTTCTTCGACGCCGGCGTCGACTGCATCACGACCGGCAACCACGTCTGGGACCAGAAGGAGCTGGTCGGCGCCATCGACCGCGAGACGCGCATCCTGCGGCCGCTGAACTTCCCCGAGGGCACGCCGGGCCGCGGCGCCGCCGTGTTCCAGGCGCCGCGCGGGCGGCGCGTGCTGGTCGCGAACGTGATGGGCCGGCTGTTCATGGACCCGCTCGACGACCCCTTCGCCGCGGTCGGGCACGTGCTGCGCCAGGTCCGGCTCGGCGCCGGCGCGGGAGCCGGAAACGGTGTCGACGCGGTGATCGTCGACGTCCATGCCGAGGCGACCAGCGAGAAGATGGCGATGGGCCATTTCTGCGACGGCCGCGCGAGCCTCGTCGTCGGCACCCACAGCCACGTGCCGACCGCCGACCTCCAGATCCTGCCCGGCGGCACCGCCTACCAGTCCGATGCCGGCATGTGCGGCGACTACGACAGCGTCATCGGCATGAAGAAGGAGGTCTCGATCGCCCGCTTCGTGCGCAAGCTGCCGACCGAGCGCATGACCCCGGCCGAGAACGAGGCGACGGTGTGCGGCGTCTTCGTGCGCACCGACGACCGTACCGGCCTCGGCGTGCGGGCCGAGCCGGTCCGCATCGGCGGCCGCCTCGCCCCGCACCTGCCGGAGGCGTGAGAGGCGCCCGGCCGCGTCGCGCACGCCCGCGCGAAGGCTACGCGGCGCCGCGACCGGCGGCCCAGGCGACGACGCTCTCGCGCATCGCGTCGACGTGGCGGGGGTCTCCGGCAAGCTCGGCAAGCTCGGACAGCCTGTGCATACCGACCAGCACGCCGATCCGCTCGCGCTCGACCGGCTTTCCGGTCATGCGCGCATAGCGCTCCGCGATCCCGCGCGTCAGCTCCAGCGAGATGAACGCCGGGTACGCGAAGTCCTGGTGCAGCGGGCCGAAGCCGGAATCGGCGAAGTCGTAGACGCCCCCGATGCGCTGGCGCTCGTGGTCGAACGCCATGTTCCAGCCATGGCCGTCGAAGAAGCCGTAGGTCGTCCCCAGCGGGTCCGGGCCCATGGCCTCGTAGGCGTCGACCGTCCTCTCGCACAGCCGCCGATGCTCGGCCGGCACCAGCGGCAGGGCCTTCGAGCGGACGTCCTCCGGCGACTGCCAGGCAAGGATCGCGACGGCACCCGCATCCCGCATGGCGGCGGGGTCGAGGTCGTGGAGCTGGGCGTAGAACAGCGCGAGGTCCTCGGCCAGCCGGTCGCGCGCCGCCGCCGGCAACCGCCCGTACTGCGCGCCGAGGAGGTGTTCGCCCCTGATCTTGGTATGCCGGGAGAACGGCATCGGCCCCTCGACCAGTTCCAGGTCCGGGACCGGCATCGAGAGGTGCGGGCGCACCGCCGCCAGGATCCTCGCCTCGCGGCGCAGCGCCCGTTCCGCCTCGTCGCCGCGCGGGAACTTGCAGATCAGCCGGCCGGTCGGCATCGATCGCCAGCGAGTGCCACCCCATGCCGACCGGCCGGAGGCGGGCGTCCCGTAGCTCGGGAAACGCCTGGAGGAGGGCGTCCCGGTAGCGCGTGATGTCGACGGCCGGTTCCTCCATCCCGCGGCTCACTCCGCCCGTGCGGCGAGCGTCTCCAGGATCGCGTGCGCCGCCTCGATGCGGGCGGGGATCGGGACGTTCCTGTTCGCCAGCATGACGATGCCGATCCTCCTTTCCGGGACGAAGGCCACGTAGGCGCCGAAGCCGTTGGTGGAGCCGGTCTTGTTGTACAGCGTCGCTCCGGCCGCCGCGCGTGGCGGGATCACCGCCGCCGCCGCATTGGCTTCCATGGCCATGGTCCGGGAATTGCCGGCAAGCAGCCGTTCCAGCGTGACCGGATAGGGATACTGCTCCCAGCCGAGGCCCTGCACCATGCCGCCGACGCTGAAATACCCGACATGCGTCCCCTCCACGGCGCGCCGGATCGTATCGTCGAGCGTGTCCGGCCGGATGTTCGCCTCGACGAACCGGATCATGTCCGCCGCCGAGGACTTCACGCCGTAGGCCTGCGCGTCGAACATGCCCGGGCTCACCCGGACCGGCCTATCCGCCCTGTAGCCCCAGGCATAGTCCCCCATCTTCTCGGTCGGCACGCGGACATGGGTGTGGCCGAGGCCCAGCTTCGCCAGCAGCTCCCCCTCCAGCGCCTCTTCGAAGCTGCCGCCCAGTGCCAGCCCGGTGACGTGGCCGAGAAGGCCGATGCTCGGGTTGGAGTACCGGCGCGTCTCGCCCGGCGCGGCCTCCGGCCTCCATTGCCGGAAATAGGCGACCATCCGGCCGTGGGTCCGGACCCCGTCCGGAAACTGCAGCGGCAGTCCGCCGGCGGTGTAGGTGCCGAGATCGATCAGGCGCGCCCGGTCGACCGCGCTGCCCCGCAACTCCGGCATGTACCTGCCGGGATTGTCGTCCAGCGACATCTTGCCCAGCACCTGCGCGTAGGAGGCGAGCATGCCGGTGAAGGTCTTGCTGATCGAGCCCAGCTCGAACAGCGTGTCCTCCGTGACCGGGCCGTTCGTCTCCCTCGACGCGACCCCGTAGTTCATGAAATGGCGCCGCCCGTCGATGGTGACCGCGACCGCCATTCCGGGAACCTCGTGCTCCCGCATCAGGGGCAGGACGGCCTCGTCCACGACGGCGGCGACCGGGCCGGCCGCATCGCCCGCGGCGGCCGGGCCGCCGGCTGCGAGGAACGACGCGGCGGCGACCGCCAGTCCCAGTTCGAGTATGGCCCTGCTGTTCATGGAATCCGCCGTGATCGAAAAGAACCCCGTCCGGCCGGGACGGGGCGTCGATCGTAACGGCAGTACCTGGGTGCGGGCTGAAGCTTTTTTGCCTTCCACCGGCACGCGACCACGGCGCCGCGGCGCGGCGTTCCGTGCGCGAGGACCGTGTCCGCACCGTATCGCTCGACGAGCTCGATTCGTATTTCGACGAGATGAAGGCGAAGGGCGCCGAGATGTTGTCCCCGAGGCGGCGCGCTGGCCTTTGAGTTCACTCCCGAACGGGAGGAGGACGTCCGATCCTGCTATCGCCGAGGCGTCATCGGCTGGTCGCGCGATTTCGCCGACGACCATGACCGTTTGGTGCGCCAGGCGATCCGGGATGGACTTGGTCGATTGCCGGAAGCAAGAGGCCGGGGAGGCCCGGCGCGATGGTCCGGGCGCCCCGGCATTGGGTCGTCCATGAAGTCGGTTGCTGCCCGGGCTCATGCCGCCGGAGCGGTGAGCTGGTCGCCCTTACAGCCCGTCGTCGTCCTCGATCCCCATGTCCTGGTTCAGGATCGTGTGGTCGCGCTCGCCCAGGCCGGCGCCCGGCCGCGGCTCGACCTCGCCGATGGCGGTCTCGTTCTCGCGCAGGCCGACGCCGGCGCCGCGCAGCACGTCCTCGTCGCCGCCCGGCAGGACCGACTCGTCCCCGACCGGCCCGACCGTGATCTGCTGGTCCAGGCCACGCAGGTCGTCCCGCTCGGGCAGGACGTCCCGGTCCTCGGTCAATCCCGGCGAAGGCAGCGACCGGCCGGCCTCGTCGGGGGCCGTGATCCCCGCGGGCGTCTCGTCCGGAACCGTCTGCGCTGATGCGGGGGCCGCCGCGGCCAGGGCGAGGGGGGCGGCGAGGATGGCCGCCGCGGCGACGAGCGGTGCGTTCGGCGTTCTGGGCATGGCCCTCTCCTTCGTGTGGAAAAAAGGCCAACAGGGCAGGGCGCCCGCGGTTCCGTCATTCGCACACGCGAACATCTCCTCTCCCGCTGGTGCGGGAGAGGAGATTCTCAACCCGTTTACGCTCGCCTCGACCGGACGCCATGACCCTGACGCCCCAATCTAGCCATATTGACTTTCTATCCAGGGAATGCGCTGTAGGCGGCTTCGGCCGTGCCGGCGCGCCTTCCAGGGGACAGTTCCGCCGCGTGCGGCCATGCACCACATGTGGTAGAAGCCTACCGCATAGCCCA
>NZ_DASYHS010000195.1:0-2675 GCF_035998295.1 Arenibaculum sp.
CCGTCGGTCACCACCGCGACCGGTGCGGCGTCGGCGAGCATGAAGGCCAGACGCTCGGCCGGATAGGCGGGATCGAGCGGCAGGTACGCCCCGCCGGCCTTGAGCACCGCCAGCAGCGCCACCACCATCTCCGGCGAGCGCTCGGTGCAGATCGCGACCAGCCGGTCCGGCCCGACGCCGAGCGTGCGCAGGTGGCGCGCCAGCCGGTTGGCGCGCGCGTTCAGGACGCCATAGCTCAGGCTGCGGCCCTCGAAGGTCACCGCCGGCGCGTCCGGGTTCAGCTTCGCCTGCGCCTCGAACAGCTCGTGGATGCAGCGCTCCACCGGATACGTCTCGATCCGGTTCCACTCGTCCGCGACCAGGCGCCGCTCCGCGGGCGCAAGCACGTCGAGACTGCCGACCGGCCGCTCGGGCGCCGTCTCCAGCGCCTCGACCAGGCTCTCCAGCGCCCGATGCATCATCGCGCACACCCGGTCGGCATCCACTGCGGAAGCCACTTGCGCCGTCAGCTCGAAGCCCGTGCCCAGATCGTCCACCGCCAGCGTCAGCGGGTAGTTGGTGCGCTCCTCGCCGTCGAGATGCTCGATCCCCTCCCAGGCTCCGGATGCCGCCCCGTTCCGCGCCGATGAAGGGCCTGCATGGCGGTAGTTCAGCAGCGCCGTGAACAGCGGCATCGGCGCGAAGACGCGGCTGCAGCGCTGGGCCAGGGCCAGGGAGGCATGCTCGTGCCGGATCAGCCCGGTGAGCAGGCGGTGGGCCTCGCGCACGCAGGCCTCGGCCCCGGCCGGGCCGAGGCGGAGACGCATGGGCAGGGTATTGATGTAAGGGCCCATGACCCGGTCGGCCCCCTCCCCGCCCTGCATCCGGCCGAACAGGACGGTGCCGAACACCACGTCCGGACGGCCCGTGGCCCGGGCGACCACCTGCCCTCCCGCCACGTGGAACAGGCTCGCGGCGCTTACGCCCAGCGCCTGGGCACGGGCGCGCAGGCGGCGGGCCAGCCCGGGCTCGACCGAACGGCGCGCCTCGCCGATCCCCACGCCGTCGCCGCGCACGTCCATCAGCCCGAACGGCGCGGTGGGCTCGTCCACGTCGCCCAGCATCCCCCGGAAGAACGCTTCATGCTCCTCCTGGCTGACGCCGGACCGCGCCTGGACGACGAAGTTGCGGAACGGCAGCGGCGCCGGAAGCTCGCCGGCCCGGCCGGCGAGATGCGCCTCGACCTCGGCGTTGAACTGCTTGAGCGAGGTGTTGTCGTCGATGATGTGGTGGAACAGCCGCAGGGCCACCCACCGGCCGTCGGACGGGTCGCGGGCGACGAACAGCCGGGTCAGCGGTGCCCGCCGCAGGTCCAGCCGGTACCGGCGCGGATCGAACCGTCGCCGGAGCTGGCCGGCGACGTCTCCGTCGGCCGGGTCCGGCACGACCTCTTCGGCCACCGGCAGGGACTTGCGCCACACGACCTGCACCGGTTCGGGCAATCCCTCCCAGACCACCGCCGTGCGCAGGATGTCGTGCCGCGCGACCACGGCCTCGACGGCCGCGACGTAGCGGTCCAGGGTCGCCCGGTCGCGAAAGCGCATCAGGCTCCACAGCAGGTAGGGATCGCCCTCGCGCGCCATCAGGTGGTGGAACAGGATGCCGTCCTGCAGCGGCGACAGGGGATAGACGTCCTGGAGGTTGTCGGCACCGCCGGGCACGGTCGCGACGATCGCATCGACGTCGCCCTGGGTCAGGTCGACCAGGGGCAGCAGGTCCGGCGTCACGGTCCGGCGGCCGGTGGCCATGGGATTGACGGGAACCGTGACCTCGCCGTGGTCGGTGCGCACCGCGGCAGCCAGGGCGGACAAGGTCGGCGTGCCGAACAGGACGCGCACGTCCGCATGCATGCCCGCGCGCCGCATGCGCTCCAGCACGCGCACGGCCATCAGCGAATGGCCGCCCAGCTCGAAGAAATGGTCATGGCGCCCTATGCGCTCGACCCCGAGCACCTCGGCCCAGATCCTCGCCAGCGCCTCCTCCACCGGCCCGACCGGCGCCTCGTGGGCGCGCGCGCCGTAGGCGTCGTCGTCGGGGGCGGGCAGCGCCTTGCGGTCGAGCTTGCCGTTGGCGGTCAGCGGCAGCGCGTCGAGGCGCACATAGGCCGCCGGCACCATGTAGTCCGGCAGCGTCGAGCCCAGATGCGCCCGCAGCGCCTCCGCCCCGGGCTGCGCCCCGGCCGCCGTGGTGTAGTAGGCGACCAGACGGTCCTCGCGCGCCACCACCACCGCCTCACGCACGCCGGCACAGCCCGACAGCCGGGCCTCGATCTCGCCCAGCTCGATCCGGAAGCCCCGCACCTTCACCTGGAAGTCGTTGCGCCCCAGGAACTCCAGGCTGCCGTCCGCCCGCCACCGCGCCAGGTCGCCCGACCGGTACAGCCGGTCGCCCTCCACGAACGGGCTCGCCACGAACCGCTCCGATGTCAGCCCCGGCCGGTTCAGGTAGCCCCGCGCCACCCCCGCGCCGCCGACATGGATCTCCCCCGCGACCCCGACCGGCACCGGCTCGCCCGACCCGTCCAGCAGGTACACGCGCAGGTCCCCCAGCGGCCGCCCGATCGGGCTCGACCCCGCCCGCTCCGCGTCCGCCGCCTCCATCTCCCGGAACGTCACGTGCACGGTCGTCTCGGTGAT
>NZ_DASYHS010000014.1:0-18300 GCF_035998295.1 Arenibaculum sp.
CCAGCCGGCCTGGTGGTCATGGCGGGGGGCCCAACACCCGATCCCATCCCGAACTCGGCCGTGAAATCCCCCAGCGCCGATGGTACTGCGTCTCAAGACGTGGGAGAGTAGGTCGCCGCCAGGCCTGCTGGCCGCAGCTCATCACAGCTTCAACACACGTCCACGAACCCTCTTTCATGGCCTGACGCCGAAGCTCCGCCACCCCAGGTGCGGGGCTTTGGTGTTTTTTGTGCGTATTCGGCGACATGGGTCGCACCTTTGACCAACTCCTGCTAGATTCCGCTAACGAAACTCTACGCGGTGCTTCAGACGTGCCGGCAGAATCGCCGAATACCGGGCGCAGGGCTCCGACGATCCTCCCGAGGCTGCGCCCGACCACGGGGCTGGTGGCGCTTTCGCTGCTCGTCGTCCTCACCTTCGCCGGCTTCTTCACCTACAGTTCCGTCCAGGCCCGCATGGCCGCGATCGAGGGGGCGGAGCGTCATACGCTCAATCTCGTCCGCACGCTTCAGCAGCACATCTCGCGCACGTTCGGCGCCGTCGATACGATGCTGCAGGGCGCGGGGGAGGGGATGATCCTGCGCGAGCTGGCGGGGGGGCCCATGGTGGCCGGCGACCTGCAGGCCGCGGTGCAGGGGCGCGTCCTCGATACTCCCCAGGTCCGCGCGCTGCTGATCCTCGATGAGACGGGGTGGTTGCGCTACGATTCCGACACGCCCGCTCCCGATCCGCTGGACCTGTCCGACCGTGAGTATTTCCGGGTCCATCTCGGTGGGCGGGGCGACGCGCTGCACATCGGCGACCCGGTGCTCGGCCGCGCTTCCGGCCGCGCCTTCATCCCCGTGAGCCGTGCGATACTAGACCCTTCGAACCGCTTGCGCGGCGTGGGCGTCGCCGTCGTCGAGCCCGAGTACTTCCGGGATTTCTTCTCCACCCTCGACGTCGGGGCCGGCGGGGACGTGATGCTGCTGAACGCCGACGGCACGCTGCTGGTCGCGGCGACCGCCGACGACGACCAGGAACTGGCCGCCGAGCTTGCCGCCGAGATCGAGCGGGGCACGATGGCGTTCGACGAGGTTCCCCGCCTGCAGTACGGCAAGGGTCACATCATCGCGCGGGCGGCGGTGGCCGGCTATCCCCTCGTCATCGTCGTCGCGTTGACCGAGGACGACGTGCTGGCGACGTGGCGCCAGGGCAACCTCTTCTATCTCGTCTCGGCCACGCTGGTCCTGGCGGTGATGGGCCTGCTGACCTGGCGCCTCGTTGACCAGCTCCACCGTACCGAAGCGGCCCAGGATGCGCTGCGCACGGCCGAGCGCGACTACCGCAGCATCTTCGACAATGCCGTCGACGGCATGTACCGGTGCGACGCCGACGGCCGCCTCCTGCGCGCGAACGGGGCGCTCGCGGCGCTCAACGGCTACCGCTCGCCCGACGAGCTGATCGCCGGCGCCCGCAATCTCGGCGGCGAATGGTATGTCGATCCGAACCGCCGGCGCGACTTCCGGGAGCTGCTGGCCGGCCAGGGATGGGTGTCCGACTTCGTCGCCCAGGTTCGCCGTCACCGCACCGGGGAGTGCATCTGGGTGTCGGAGAACGCGCGCGCGATCCGCGACCCGGGCGGCGAGGTGCTGTTCTACGAGGGGGCGATCCGCGACATCACGGCGGCGCGCGAAGCCGAGGACCGGCTGCGCGACGCCAAGGAGCGGGCCGAGCTCGCCGACCGGGCCAAGTCCGAGTTCCTCGCCAATATGAGCCATGAGCTCCGCACGCCGCTCAACGCCATCATCGGCTTCGCCGAGATCATCCGGGACGAGCTGTTCGGTTCCACCGGCAACCCCCTCTACCGCGAATACGCGACCGACATCCACGACAGCGGGCGGCACCTGCTGGCCCTCATCAACGAGATCCTCGATCTCGCCAAGGTGGAGGCCGGCAGCCTCAAGCTGCGGGAGGAGGCGGTCAGCCTCGGCGACGTGATGGATGCCTGCCGCCGGCTCGTGCGCGACCGCGCCCAGGACCAGGGCGTCGACGTGCACGCCGAAGCCGCGGCCACCCTGCCGCGCGTCTTCGCCGACCCGACGCGCATCAAGCAGGTCGTTCTCAACCTGCTCTCCAACGCGGTGAAGTTCACGCCCGCGGGCGGCCGGATCGTGCTCGCCGCCAGGGTCGAGGCCGGCGGGGGCGTCGTCCTGACGGTGGCGGACACCGGGATCGGCATGGCGCCCGAGAGCGTGGAGGTGGCGCTCCAGCCCTTCCGGCAGATCGAGAACGCCTTCAACCGGCGGCACCAGGGGACGGGGCTCGGCCTGCCGCTCGCCAAGCGCATGATCGAGCTCCACGGCGGCACCCTCGTCATCGCCAGCACCCTCGGCGAGGGCACGACGGTCGAGGTCCGCCTGCCGGCGTCGCGCGTGCTCGGCCATCCGGCCGAGCTGGCGCCGTCCACCCGGTCCGGCGACGGCGCCCCCGTCGGCACCTCGTCTCCCGGCACCCCTTCCCCCGGCAGGAACGAGCCCGCCGTCCCCGCATCCAACGCGTGAAGCTCCCCCGAGCTTGACCGGCCATTGCCGATTCCGGCACGCTGCGCAACGATAAGTCCTCGGCGGGCTGCTCCGGCGGGGTCATCGAACGGGGAGAGACATGAACAAGTTGGTTTCGATCGCCGTTGCCGGAGCGGTTTCGGTGCTGGCGAGTACCGCGGCCTTCGCCCAGGAGAAGTGGGACCTGCCGGCGGGCTATCCGCCGGGCAACTTCCATTCCAAGAACCTGGAGCAGTTCGCCGACGACGTCCGGACCGGAACGGACGGCAAGCTGGACATCACCGTCCATCCCGGCGCGTCGCTGTTCAAGGTGCCCGAGATCAAGCGTGCCGTGCAGACCGGGCAGGCGCAGATCGGCGAGCTGCTGATGGTGGTGCTGGAGAACGAGGACCCGATCTTCGGCGTCGACAACGTGCCGTTCCTCGCCACCTCCTTCGACGACGCGCGCAAGCTCGCCGACGCCCAGCGTCCCTTCGTCGAGAAGCGCCTCGCCGACCAGGGCATGCGCCTGCTGTACTGGGTGCCCTGGCCGCCGCAGGGCTTCTACTCCCCCAAGCCGCTGGAGACGATCGACGACCTGGCCGGCCTCAAGTTCCGCTCCTACGGCCCGTCCGCGGCGCGCCTCGGCGAGCTGGCGGGCATGCAGGTGACGACCGTCCAGGCGGCCGAGCTGTCGCAGGCCTTCGCGACCGGCAGGGTCAACGCCATGATCTCCTCGGGCTCGACCGGCTACGACAGCAAGCTGTGGGAGCACGTCACCCATTTCTACGACGTGCAGGCATGGCTGCCGAAGAACATGATCATCGTCAACGAGCAGGCCTGGCAGGGCCTGGACGAGGCGACCCGCGCGGCGGTGACCGAGGCCGCGGCCACGGCCGAGGAGCGCGGCTGGGCGGAGTCCGAGCGGCTGACCAACTTCTACCTCGACGAGTTCCGCAAGAACGGCATGACCGTGTCGGCGCCGTCCGAGGCGCTGAAGGCCGGCTTCCGTGACATCGGCGAGGAGCTGCAGGCCGACTGGGTGGCGCGTGCCGGTGCAGACGGCGAGGCCCTGCTGTCGGCCTACCGCGGCAACTGAACCGGCGGCCCAGGCCCTGTCCAGGGGCCGGAGCGGGACCGGCCGTCTCCGGCCCCGCCCGGCCCCTTTTCGTGAGGCCTCCCAGGCCTCGCTTCACCAGGATGACCCGACGATGCGCCGTGCCCTCGACGCCCTCTACGACGCCAGTGCCTGGATCGCCGCGCTGTTCATGATCGCCATCCTGGCGAGCATCCTGGTCCAGGTCCTCGGCGGCGTCTTCGGCTTCTACGTCAGGGGGACCGACGCCTATGCCGGCTACGCCATGGCCGGCGTGTCCTTCCTGGCGCTGGCCCACACGCTCAAGCGCGGCGAGCACATCCGCGTCACCTTGCTGCTCCAGCGCCTGCACGGGCGGCCGCGCCTCTGGCTGGAGGCGTGGTGCCTCGCCGTCGCCACGGTGCTGAGCGGCCTGTTCGCCTGGTACTCCTGGAAGATGGTGTGGTGGTCCTGGGCCTTCACCGACGTCTCCATGGCCGAGGACCGCACGCCGCTGTGGATTCCCCAGACCGCCATGGCCTTCGGCGTCAGCGTCCTGTTCGTCGCCTTCCTGGACGACACGGTCCGTCTCCTGCGCGGCCGACTGCCGATCGGAGGGCCGGCGGCGTCCTCCCGTTCCGAGTGAGGTCGAAGACATGGACGCCCTGTACACGACCGGCCTGCTGGTCGCCTGCCTGCTCCTGATCCTCGGCTCCGGCGTCTGGATCGGCCTCGCCCTGCTGGGGGTCGGCTGGCTGGCCATGGACCTGTTCACGACCCGGCCGGTCGGCGACGCGATGGTGACGACGATCTGGGGTGCTGGCTCGAGCTGGACGCTGACGGCGCTGCCGATGTTCATCTGGATGGGCGAGATCCTGTTCCGCTCGCGCCTGTCGGAGGACATGTTCCGTGGGCTGGCGCCCTGGATGCAGTGGCTTCCGGGGCGGCTGCTGCACACCAACATCATCGGCTGCACGATCTTCGCGGCCGTCAGCGGCTCCTCGGCGGCCACTTGCGCCACGATCGGCAAGATGACGATCCCGGAGCTGCGCGGGCGCGGCTACCCCGAACGCCTCATCATCGGTTCGCTCGCCGGGTCCGGCACGCTCGGCCTGCTGATCCCGCCGTCGCTGATCATGATCGTCTACGGCGTCGCGGCCAATGTCTCGATCGCCCGGCTGTTCATCGCCGGCATCGGTCCCGGCCTGCTGCTCGCCACCCTGTTCGTCGGCTACGTGGCGCTGTGGTCGGTCTTCCATCCCGGCCGCCTGCCCGGCGACCGCATGCGCGCCGGCTTGGCCGAGAAGCTGCGCGCCTCGCGCAACCTGCTGCCCACCGTCGTGCTGATCGTCGCGGTCCTCGGCTCGATCTATGCCGGCATCGCGACCGCGACCGAGGCGGCGGCGATCGGGGTGGTCGGCGCGCTCGGGCTGTCGCTCGTCCAGGGCACGCTGACGCGCGACAGCTTCGTCGAGGGCCTGCTCGGCGCGACGCGGCTGTCCTGCATGATCGCGCTGATCCTCGCCGGCGCCGCGTTCCTGACGCTGGCCATGGGCTTCACCGGCATGCCGAGGGCGCTCGCGGAGTGGATCGACGGCCTCGGCCTTCCGCCCGCGGCGCTGCTGGCGGCCCTCGCGGTGTTCTACATCATCCTGGGCTGCTTCCTCGACGGCATCTCCATGGTCGTCCTGACGATGGCGGTCGTGCTGCCGACGGTCGAGACGGCCGGTTTCGACCTCGTCTGGTTCGGCATCTTCATGGTGCTGGTGGTGGAAATGGCGCAGATCACGCCGCCGGTCGGCTTCAACCTGTTCGTGCTCCAGGGCATGACCGACCACCAGATCACCTACATCGCCCTGGCCGCCCTGCCGTTCTTCGTGCTGATGGCGGTCGCGGTGGTGTTCGTCAGCCTGTTCCCGGAAATCGCGCTGTACCTGCCGCGTCAGATGATGGCGGGGTGACGGGACCGGGCCGGCTCCGAACCATGGCGCCCGGCGAGTCGGGCCGGCCGCTCAGAACCAGTGCAGGACCCAGGACGCGAGGTGCGCCCCGAACAGCGCGACGGCGGTGTTCCAGGCCGTGGCCAGCGCCGCCAGCACCAGGCCCAGCAGGATGGCCAGCCCGTCCCGGGCGAGCTGGCCGAACGCCAGGGCGATCACCGCCAGCGAGGCCGGCTGGTTGCCGAAGGGGATCGGCAGCAGGATTAGGATGGCCAGCAGCAGGATCGTCGGCCCCAGGACGAGGCGGGTGGCCCGGCCGGTCAGGAAGGGCAGGCGCGGGCGCAGCCGCTCCTCGATCCGTCCCACGTGCCGGGCCAGCCAGCCCGTCGCCGAGAGCAGCGCCTGACGCGGCACCGGCCGGCGGGCCAGCCATTCCGGCAGCCGCAGGCCCGGCGCGCCCGCCATCAACTGGAAGGCGACGAGGGCCAGCGCCGTGCCGAACACAAGGCCGGTGGGCGCTCCCGGTATCGGGATGAAGGACGGCAGGGACAGCAGGATGAGGGTCAGGCCGGGGCCGGAACTGCCGAGCGCGTGGAGGATCTGGCCCAATGTCGGCCGGTCCGCGGCCACTGCGGCGGCGATGCCGACCAGTCTGTCGGCGACGCTCTGCGCTTCCCGGTTCACCGTGGTCTCCCTTCCGTCGTGCATTCCGGACCGGCTCTGTCCGCCCGGGCATGTTCCCGGGCCACCGGCGGCGCACGGCCGCTCTTCCATACCGGATGGAGCATGCCCGACGCCAGCAGGTCGAGAGCGGCGCGTGCAGAGATCACAGAATTCGCGTCGAAAACGGGGATACCGGCGGGGGAAAGACCGGGGAGGGCGGGCGGCGTCTTCACGGAGGACTCCGGCACGGATTGCCTGCGTCGGCGAGATCGGATGGCTGGTCCGACATCGCAGCCGACGCCTCGGCTGCCAGAGGGGCCCGGACCTTTGGAGCGATGACCCTTGGAGCGATAGATTGTCGGCGCGAAGGAGTTATCAAGATGCGCGGATGCGGGGTGCGCGTGATTCGAATCCGCCGTCTGGCCCCGCCGCACTACAAGACGCGGCACTTTCCTGTTGATGGCAGCAGTCGGTTTCGGCCGGACAGCGAGAACGGACATGCCACGCCCAACGGAAAGAAACCGGACCATGATGCGATCAGGCACGACCGAAGCACCGACCCTCCCGGATCGTGAAGCGGCGATCCTGCGTCCAGTCCGGAACTGCTGGCGCGTCGAGAACGCCTCGCGGGCGGCCTGCCTGATCGACGGCGACGCCTATTTCGCCGCGGCGAAGCAGGCGATGGCCGAGGCCCGCCATTCGATACTCCTGCTGGCCTGGGACTTCGCCGAACGCGCGCGCCTGCGGCCCGGGGACCCCGATCCGGCCGAACCGGACCGGATCGGAGACCTGCTCCGCAGCCTGGTCGACCGGCGCGACGGCCTGGAGGTCCGGGTGCTCGTCTGGGACAAGGCGGCCTGGCTCGCCCTCAGGCGCCGGCGCATCCCGGGGGCGCAGGCCCGCAACCTCGATCACGGCCGCCTGCGCTACGTGCTCGACGACGCCCATCCGGCGCTCGCGGTCCATCACCAGAAGGTCCTGGTCGTCGACGACGCGGTCGCGTTCTGCGGCGGCATCGACTTCGCCGCGAATCGCTGGGACACCCGCGCGCACCGCCTCCACGAGCCGCGGCGGCGCAAGCCCTCCGGCCGGCCCTACGAGCCGCATCACGACGTGATGATGCTCGTCGACGGGGATGCGGCGCGGGCGCTCGGCGATCTGGCCCGGGACCGCTGGTGGCGGGCGACCGGCGAACGCCTGGTCCCGCCGCCGCGGGGCCGCGCCATCTGGCCCGGCGGCGTCGAACCGGACTTCCGCGACGTCCCGGTCGGCATCGCGCGTACCGAGCCGGCATGGCGGGGCCGCCCGGAGACCAGGGAGGTCGAGCGGCTGTACCTGGACTCGATCGCCGCGGCGCGCGAGACGATCTACATGGAAAGCCAGTACCTGGCATCGCACCGCATCGGCCAGGCCCTGGCCCGGCGCTTGGCGGAGCCGGACGGGCCCGAGGTCGTCATCGTCAACCCCAAGCAGGCGCCGAGCTGGCCCGAGCAGCTCGCCATGGACAACGCGCGCACCGCGATCGTCTTCGACCTCAGGCAGGCCGACCGCTTCGGGCGCCTGCGGGTCTATGCCGCGCTCGTCGACGGCGCCGAGATCATCGTCCACTCCAAGGTCACCGTCGTCGACGACCGCTTCCTGCGCATCGGCTCGTCCAACCTGAATGCCCGCTCGATGGGGACCGACACCGAATGCGACCTGGCGATCGAGGTCGTGCCCGGCACCCCTGGCGAGGCGGCGGTCCGGCGCGGCGTGCGGCGGATTCGCGACCGCCTCGTCGCCGAGCACCTGGACGTGCCTGCCGGACGCCTCTCGTCAACCGTCGACCGGCACGGCAGCCTGGTCCGGGCCATCGACGCCCTGAACGCCCCGGCCGGACGGCGGCTGGACGAGTTCCCGCCGGCCCGGCCGGAACGCGCTTCGACCTTCGCGCACGACGTCCTGACCGACCCACCGGCCCCTCCCGGCAAATGGCCCGACAGATGGCTGCGCCGGCACGCCGGCTCCGGCCGGGCCGGCCTGGTCGGCGCGCTGTCCGCCGTCGCGGTGGTCGCGACCGTCGCCTGCGCCGTGACCTGGTGGATCGGCAGGCCCGGGCACCGCGGCCGGGACGTCCCGTTTCCTTCCGCCTGAGGGATGCGCCGCTACCGCTCCGGCTCGCAGCCGGAGAGCCAGGCCGAGAGCGGCACCGGCCGCGCCGGTGGCCGGGCCGAGGGCGGAGCCGGCTCGCCCGCATCCAGGCTGGCGGCGGCCGCGGCCAGGTGCTGGACGGCGCCGGCGCAGACCCGGCCCTGGCAGGATCCCATCCCCGCGCGCGTCGCGAGCTTGACCGCCGCCGCGCTGCCCGCGCCGAGCCGGGCGGCGGCCTCGATCTCGCCCGCGGTCGTCCCCTCGCAGCGGCAGACCACCGTGTCGGGGCCGGCAAGGCGGTAGATGCCCGGGCGCACGCCGCACCATGCCGCCAGCGCCCCGCGGAACCGGGCCAGCCGCGCGGCGCGCAACGCCTCGCCGCGCGCGGCCGGCGGCGCCGGCAGACCGAGATCGCCCGCGATCGTCCGGGCCGCGCGCGCGCCGGCAAGCAGCGCCAGGTCGGCGCCGCCGATCCCGGCGCCGTCGCCGGCGGCGTAGATGCCGGGCAGGCTGGTCCGCCCGGCCGCGTCCGTCGTGGGATGCCAGCCGCCCAGCGCCGGATCCCAGGCAAGCCGGCAGCCGGCCTGGGCCGCCAGTTCGGGATTGGGCCGCACTCCGAAGCCGAGCCCGACGGTGCGCGCGGGGATGCGTCGGACGACCGGACCCGCCGGTTCCCAGTTCCGGTCCAGCCGCACGATCTCGACCCCCTCGGCGCCATGCTCCGGCCCGCCGAGCACCGCCGCGACGGCGGCGCCGCGCAGGACCGGGATGCTTCGCCGCCTCAGCGCAAGCTCGAGGCCCATGCCCCGCAGCAGCAGCCCGGGCGCCGCCGCGAGGCCGGCCAGGGTGGACGGGCCCGGCCGGGCGGCGGCGTCCACCACCGCGGCGACCTCCGCCCCGGCCGCGGCGAGCTGGGCGGCCGCCAGCAGCGGCAGCGGCCCGGCTCCCGCCAGCACCAGCGGCCCTTGGGGCAGGACGGCGGCGCTTTTCCACAGAAGCTGCAGCGCGCCGACCCCGAACACGCCCGGCAACGTCCATCCCGGCACCGGGACGAACAGCTCGACCGCGCCCGGGGCGAGCAGCACCGCGTCGGGAACGAGCGTCTCCAGGCGGCCGGCGGGCGTCAGCACCCCCAGGCGCCGGTCGGCGTCCAGGGTCACGGCGGCGTGGCCGGCGCGGTGGTCGATCGCGGCGCACTCCGCGACCCGCCGGCGCAAGGCCGCGCCGCGCCGGTCCCGGCCGCCCGGCCCGGCGCGGAACACCTGCCCGCCGGCCTCGCGCCCCTCGTCGACGAGCACGGCGGCGACGCCGGCCTCGGCCAGCCCGAGGGCCGCCGTCATGCCCGCCGGACCGGCGCCCACGACCACCACGCGCGCGGCCGGGCTCATGCCAGCCTCACATCCGCGCCGGCGCGGACCGGGGCCAGGCAGGCCCGCTCCCGCACGCCGCCGTCGATCGAGACCAGGCAGCCCTGGCAGCTTCCCATCAGGCACAGCGGGCGGAACCCGTCGACGCCGGCCAGCAGCAGCGCGGCAGCGAGGCTCACGCCCTCCGGGGCCTCCGCCGGCCGGCCGTCGATGGTGAAGCGGACACTCGCGCCCGGCGGACCCGCATGGCGGAAGCGGGGGATCACGGCTGGCATGGTGTGAAGCGGTCGGGGTCGAAGGGCGATAGGTCGATCTCCGGCGTCCGCCCGGCGGCCAGCGCCGCGACGGCCCGGCCGGTGATGGGGGCCAGCGTGATCCCGTCGCCCTCGTGGCCGGTCGCGACGATCAGGTTGTCGAGGATGCGGCTGCGGCCGATCAGCGGCTTCTGGTCGGGGACGAAGGGGCGCAGCCCGGCGAAGGCGCGCAGGACCCGCGTCCCGGCCAGCGCCGGATAGCGCCGCAGCGCGCCGGCGATAATGGTCGCGAGCCCCTCGGGCGACACCGTGCGCCCGAAGCCCGCGAACACGCGGGTGCTGCCGAGGACGCATTGGCCGGTCGCGGTGGTCTCGGCGACGAAGCCGTAGCCGAGCCGCGTCTCCGCGTCCGCGTCCCCGGCCGCCGCCTCGGGCCGGGACTTGGCCGCGAGATAGCGGCCGGACACCAGGACCCGGCGCGGCGCCGCCGCCGTGCGTTCGGTGACGGCAAGCTCGCCGCGCCGGGGCTCCACCGGCAGCACGACGCCGGCGAGCGCGCCGAGCGCGGCGCTGGCGGCCCCCGCGGCGAACACGTATTGCTCGGCCCGGACCATGCCGGCGGTGGTCGAGAGGCCGGCGATCCGCGCCCCGATGCGCTCCACCGCATCGACGCGGGCCGGCCACAGCGTGCGCGCACCCAGTCCCTGCGCGCCCGCGACGAGGGCGAGCGTCATGGCGTAGGGGTTGACCTTGGCCTCGCCGGGCGCGAAGGCGGCGCCGCGCATCCCGGGGGCGATGCCCGGCTCCAGGGCCGCCAGCTCCGCGCGGCCGACCAAGCGCACGTCCAGGCCGCGGCCGCGCACGGCTTCGGCATGGGCGGCGACCGCCGGCTCGTCGGCCTCGTCCTCGATCAGCAGCAGTCCGCCGCAGGTCTCGAACTCCGTCCGGCCGGGAAGGCGCGCGACCAGGGCCGGGTACAGCGCCTGGCTCGCCGCGGCGAGGTCGAGCGCGGTGGCACTGGTCTTGGTCGAGACGGAGACGTAGCCGTCGCAGGCCCCGGAACTGCCGGCGGCCGGGCCCGAGGCGTCCAGCAGGACGGTGCGGATGCCCGCCGCAGCCAGATGCCAGGCGCAAGACGCGCCGATGATGCCGGCGCCGATGACGGCGACCTCCGCCTCGATCGCGCCGCCGGTCACGGCGCCGCCGGAAGCAGGGCGGCCCGGAACCAGCCGATCATCGTCACGGCGTCGAAGACCGGCAGCCCCGTCGCCGCCGCCACGGCGGCGCGGTAGGGCGGCAGGTTCGCGCATTCCAGCACGATCGCGCCGGTCTCGGGATGATCCGCGACCAGCGCCAGGCATGCCGCGACGGTCTCGCGCCCGGCGGCCTCCCGGTCGAGGTCGGGGCGCTCGCCGCGGATCATGGTGGCGAGCGCCCCGCCGGGGTCGAGCCCGCGGACCGGGATGTCGGGCGGGGCGCCGGCGGCCTCCAGATGCGCGGGCGTCAGGGCGACGGCCGAATAGGTGACGATGCCGGGCCGCCGCCCCGGCGCCAGCAGGGCCGCGACACTCCGGATCTGGAGCAGCGCCGAGGTGGCGACCGGAACCGGCAGGCGGGCCGCGAGCTCGCGCTGGAACAGCGACAGGAACCCGCAGGTGGTCGTGACGCCGATGCAGCCTTCCCCCGCAAGCCGCAGTCCCGCCTCGACGAAGGCGCCGAGCAGCGGCGCCGGGTCGCCGTGCACCGTGGCGCCGACGCTCGCCCCCGCCACCCTGGCGTAACGCACCGGGAACGGGAAGGTCTCCGGGCAGCCGACGTCGCCGGGGATGCGCAGGAAGCCGGTGTCGAGCATCAGGATGCCGATCGGCGCGCTCAAGCCGCCCTCCCCAGTCGGCGGTAGATCGGCAGCAGCAGGGACGGCAGCAGATAGATCGGGAACTGCGCGACCGCGACGAACAGCAGCAGCGCAGGGTCCGCGCCCGGCAGCACCGCCAGGAGCAGCGCCGCGTTGCGGTTGCCGCCGACGAAGCCGACCGTCGTTGCGACGCGCATGCCGGCCGGACGGAACGCCGCGGTGCCGAGGACCTGCATGCCGAGATTGGCAGCGAAGGCGGCGGCCGCGTAGAGCGCCACGTCCTGCGGCCGGGACGCGACATGGGCGGGCACCCCGTCCATCAGGGCCACCGCGAACAGCAGCAGCAGGATCACGCCGACCCCGTCGATCTCGGCGGCGCGGCGCGCGAGCCGGGCGGGTCCCGCGAGGGCGCGTAGCGCCAGCGACGCCAGCAGCGCGCCGCCGACCACCGCGGCCAGGCGCGCGAACAGGGCCAGCGGCTCGGCGATCGCGGCGCCGGCGGTCAGAGCGGCCACCGGCGGCAGGGTCAGCGGCACCAGCAGGGTCGCGGCGACGACGGCGACCAGCGCCGTCGCCGCGTCCAGCCCGAGCAGCAGCGAGAGCGCCGGCGCCGAAAGGATCGGCGGCATCGCCGCGACCAGCGCCAGCGACCGGCGCAGCTCCTCGGGCAGGCCCAACGGCGCGGTCGCGGCCCAGACCAGGGCGGGCAGCGCCAGCAGCACCCAGCCCACGGCCAGTGCGGAGACCAGCGGGCGGCCGAGCGTGAGCCGGAGCGACGGCCAGTCGATCCGCAGCATGCTCAGCACGAGCAGCGCCACCACCGCGACGGGCAGCAGCGGGTTCAGGCGCGCGGCCAAGCCGGGCAGGGCGAGGCCCAGGACGATGCCAGCCGGCAGCACGACGCGCGTCCATGCCGCAACCGTCCGCAATCCCAGTCCGATCACGTTTCCCCCGACCGAAGCGATCCGCCGGCAACACTAGCGGGGCAGGAGCCGCCGCGCCAGCGGCGCCCGTTCAGGCCTGCTCCTCGAGGGCGAGCCGGATGCCCAGGCCGATCAGGACGACACCGACCAGCCGGTCCAGCCAGGCGCCGATTGCGGGCCGTCGCCGCAGGGTGCCCGTCATGCCGGAGGCGCACAGCACCAGGAAGGCCTCCCAGACGATCGCGACCAGGATCACGATCAGGCCCAGAAGAACCGTCTGCGCCGCCGCGTGGCCGAGCGCCGGGTCGACGAACTGGGGCAGGAACGCCATGAAGAAGATCGCGACCTTGGGATTCAGCACGTCGATCGCCACGCCCTGGCGGTAGGCGCTCCATGGCGTCACCCGGCGGTCTTCCGCGGCACCGGCCGGCGCGAACGCGACG
Source organism: Arenibaculum sp. (assembly GCF_035998295.1). Lineage (NCBI taxonomy): Bacteria > Pseudomonadati > Pseudomonadota > Alphaproteobacteria > Rhodospirillales > Azospirillaceae > Arenibaculum > Arenibaculum sp. Next base: position 13,173 of record NZ_DASYHS010000014.1, read on the forward strand.
CCCGGGGATCTGAGAGCCTTCCAGCCGAGATAGACGAGATAGGCCGCCCCCACGTACTTCACCACCATGAAGGCGGTCGCCGAGGTCGCCAGGATCGCGGAGAGGCCGAAGGCGGCGGCGAGCACGTGGATGAAGGCCCCGGAGCAGACGCCGAGGGACGAGGCGATCCCGACCCTCCGGCCGTGCGCGACGGTCCGGGTCAGGATGTACACGGCGTCCGGCCCGGGGGCCACGTTCAGCGCGACAGCGGCGCTCAGGAACAGGGCCCAGTGATGCCAGTCGTACATGGCGCTCCCTCCGTCCGGCCCGTGCGGGCGACGGCCGCCATTCAGCAGCAGAAGCCGCGGGTGGTCAAGCGCCGGTCGGGCCCCGCGCCGCGGCTGGCGCTCGGGGAATATTCCTTCCGACGGCAGTTCGCGGCGTTTTCTGGGTTTCGCCCTCGAGGTGTATGATTATCCATATAGATGCTTAGTATTGAATACCCTTGCATTCCGAATATCCATAATTTCATCTGTGGAAGTTGTTGAGTTTATCCAAGGTAATGTTACCGTGATTACGGTCTCCCACGTTATTGAACTGTCACATTGCGAATTTTATGCTTTCATCCATAGCGACAAGTCGGCCGGAACGCGACAGCGTCCTGGTCGGCCCGGCCACCGCCCTGCCGGAGACCGAAACGGTCGCCTCGCAGTTCCTGGCGCGGGCCCGTGCGCATCCCCGGCGGGTCGCACTGATCCACGCCGGCGTCGTGCTCGACTACGGGCGCGTCGAATCCGCCGCGTCCGGCCTGGCGGGCCGCCTGCAGGCCCACGGCGTCGGCAGGAACGACCTCGTGCCGGTCGTCACGACGGGCGGCCCCGACCTGCCGCTCGGTATCCTGGGCGCGCTCCTGGCGGGCGCGGCCTTCGTTCCGATCGACGCCGACTGGCCCCAGGCGCGCATCGAGGAGACGCTCGGGCAGATCGGGCCGAAGGCGGTCCTCGCGGACGATCCGCGGCGCGCGGCCGCGGCGGCGGGCCGGCCCTGCATCGCGGTGGACGCCCGCGCCGCGGGAGGCGGCCCGCTGCCGCCGCACGGCCCGCAGACGGACCTCGCCTACGGCTTCTTCACCTCGGGCTCGACGGGGCGGCCGAAATGCTGCCTCAACGTCCAGCGCGGGCTGCTCAACCGGTTCGCCTACATGACGGAGCGGTTCGGGCTGCGCCCCGGCGACGTCGTGCTCCAGAACAGCCGGCACGTCTTCGACTCGTCGCTCTGGCAGCTGCTGTGGCCGCTCACCGTCGGGGCGACGGTCGTCATCCCCGAGCGAGACGGCATTCTCGACCTCCAGGAGACGGTCGCGACGATCGAGCGCCACGGTGTCGTCATGACCGACTTCGTGCCGACCGTCTTCAACCTGCTCGTCCGCTTCCTCGAGGCCGATCCCGCGCGTGCACGTGCGTTGCGCTCCATGAGGCACGTCCTGATCGGGGGGGAGGAGGCCAACCCCGAAACGGTGCGGGTGTTCCGGCAGCTGCTGCCGCATGTCGAGGTGACCAATACCTACGGCCCCACGGAGGCCTCGATCGGTATGGTGTTCCACCGCGTCGGCGACGGCGACGCCGAAGGCATACCCCTGGGGCGCCCGATCGCCAACACCTTCGCCGTCGTCTGCGACGAGGCGTTCCGGCTGCTGCCCGCGGGCCAGGTCGGCCAGATCGTGATCGGCGGCGAGTGCCTCGGCCTCGGCTATCTCGGCGACCCGTCGAAGACCGCGGCCGCCTTCCGGCCGAATCCGTGGGCCGGCCTGCCGGGCGGCCGCGTCTACCTCACCGGGGATCTCGGCCACGTGGATCCGGACGGGCTGCTGCGCTTCGACGGGCGCCGGGACTTCCAGGTGAAGATCGGGGGCGTGCGCATCGAACTGGACGAGGTCGCCGCGACGCTGAACCGCCTGTCCGAGGTGCGCGACGCCCGCGTTCTGCCGAAGCCCCGCGCCGACGGCACGGCCTATCTCGTCGCCTTCGTCGTGCCCTCGGCGGGTACGGCCGCCGAGGCGTCGGGGACGGGTGCCGCGGCCGCGCTGCGCGGCGCCCTCGCACGCGAGCTGCCCGCGACCTCCATCCCCTCGCGGTTCGTGTTCGTCGACGGGTTCCCGCTGACGCCGAACGGGAAGACCGATGGGCGCGCGCTTCTGGACATGCTCGACGGGCAGGCGTCGGACGCGGCGGCATCGGCCGGGGATGACGGGCCGGACGCGAGGCTGTCCCGCATGGTCGCGCTGTGGCGCGAGGCGCTCGACGACGGCACGGTCGGGCCGGATACCGCCTTCCTGGCCGCGGGAGGAAACTCCTTCTCGGCGGTCGCGCTCGCCCTGCTGGTCGAGCGCGAACTGGGCGCGACGCTCCAGCCGCAGGCCGTCTACGAGAACCCGACGCCGCGCGCGCTGCTGGCTTTCGCCGACGGCGGTGGACGCGAGGGCGCCGCCGAGGATCCGGCGCCGGCGCTCATGGCCTCCGACCTCGCGGGCGCCGCGGAGGCGCTGTCGGCGACGCCGCGCGGGGCGCGGCCCGTCGGGTCCCCGCCGCGCCGCGTGCTGCTGACGGGGGTCACGGGCTTCGTCGGCGCCCATCTCCTGGATGCGCTGCTGGCCCGGTCGCAGGCGGAGGTGGTGTGCCTCGTCCGGGCGGAGGACCGCCGGAGTGCGGCCGAACGCCTGCAGGCCGCCCTCGGGGCCTACGGGCTCTTCGGCCCCGAGGCGGCGCGACGGGCCGTGGCGGTCCCGGGCGACCTGTCGCTGCCGTGCTTGGGGCTCGGGCCCGGCGCCTTCGCCGATCTCGCGGGCGGCGTCGACGCGATCCTCCACAACGGCGCGGCCGTCGACTTCCTGCGCGGCTACGCGGAACTGAGGGGGCCGAACGTCCTGGGTACGGTGGAGGTGGCGCGCCTCGCGCTCGCCGGCGGCGGCATCCCCGTGCACCACGTCTCGACGCTCGGCGTCGTCGGCGGGACGGCGGGCGTCCCGGCCCCCGAGCACGCGGCCCCGGTGCTCGACGCCCTGCCGGCCGAAGGATACGTCCGGTCGAAGGCGGTCGCCGAAGGCGTGCTCGCCGAGGCCGCCCGTTCGGGCGTGCCGGTCCGCATCTACCGCCTGGGCGAGGTGATGCCCTCCAGCATCACCGGCATGCCCAACCCCCGGTCCCTGGTCGTCCTGCTGTTCAAGGGTTTCGTCGAGACGGGCCGCGTCTTCCCGCTCGCGGACAGGATCGATTACACTCCCGTCGACGTCGTGGCGTCGCTCGTCGCCTGCGTGATCGCCGCGGTGGGGGACGCGCCGGCGGTCCCCGGCCCCGCCGTTCTCCACGTCTTCCATCCGAGCGCGCCGCGGTTCGGCGACCTCGCCGCCGACCTCGGCCGCCGGGTCGGCGGGCTGCCGGTGGTCTCCTACGCGGAGTTCCAGTCCGTGGTTCGGGAGCGCTGCAGGAACGGCACCGCGTCCGCCGACCTCGTCGCGCTGGCCTCCCTGCTGCCCCGGCCGGACGGCGACGGGATGCCGGGCTGGTTCGCGGAGCAGTTCGGCGACCCCGGCCTGCGCTACGGCCGCACCGCGGCCGCCGAGCTGGAAGCCCGCCACGCCATCCGCTGGCCGGAGGGCGGCAGCGCGCCGTGGCGGCCGTTCCTCGAGTTCCTGCACGCGTCCGGGCGGCCGGCTCCGGCAGCCGGCCCCGCACCGGGATTGGGAGAAAAGCACCGATGACGAGAGCATTCCTGCGGGGCCGCAGGATCGGCCTGCTGGCCGGCGGCGGCCTGTCGTCCTGGGCAGTCGCGAAGCTGCTGGCGGAAGAGGGCGCGGACTTCCAGGTCCATTTCGCCGATGTCGGCCAGGTCGACGAGACTCATGCGCAGGCCTTCCTCGACGACATGGAGAGGCACCGGATCCCCTGCCGGCGGCACGATCTGAGGGACGCTGCCGCGGCGCTCGCCCTCGACCTCGTCCGCTGCCGGGCCGGCTACGAGGGCGGCTATTGGAACACGACCGGGGCCCTGCGCCTGGTGCTCCTCGCCAACCTCGCGCCGCGCCTGGTGGAAGCCGGCTGCGACATCCTCGCCCATGGCTGCGTCGGCGGAGGCAACGACCAGCGCCGCTTCGAAAGGCTGACGGCCCACTACGCCCCGGGCCTGGAGGTACTGGCGCCCTGGACCGATCCGGTCCTGAGGGTCCGGTGCCCGGATCGGGCGGGAATGGTCCGCGTGATCGAGGCCGACGGCCCGATCGCCGGCGTGGCCGGAAAGGCGGCCGTCTCGTCGGACGGGTCGCTGATGGGCGTCTCGCACGAGGGCACCGCGATCGAAGCGCTGGACCGTCCGTGGCGGGCCGCGCCCTTCGCGCTCTCGCGCACGCCGCAGGCCGCCCCGGACGAAACCGTGGCGGTGCGCGTCGGGATCGAGGGCGGCGCGCTCGCGACCCTCGACGGGCGGCCGCAGACGGCCCGCGGCGCGATGGAGGCGGCCAACGCGCTCGCCGGGCGGGCGGGCGTCGGGCTGACGAGCGTCATCGAGACGAGGATCATCGGCACCAAATGCCGCGGGATATACGAGGCGCCGGGAATGACGCTGCTGGGCTTCGCCTACGAGCAGCTCGCGCGCGCGGTGCTGTCGCCGGCGTCGCTCGCGCTTCACGAGGAGCTGTCGCGCGTCCTCGGGCGCGCGGTCTACGAGGGCCGTTCCTTCGAGGCCCACGCCGCCGCCGCCCGCGCCGCGCTGGTCGACATGACCGGCGTGCTGGGCGGCGAGGTCGAGGTCGCGCTCTACAAGGGCAATCTCGCGCTCGACGGGCTGCGCAACCTGCCGGCGGACGCGCTGGGTGCGCATCAGCACCGCTTCGCCGCCGGCGGGCAGGTCTGGACCTGAGGACAGGCGGGCGCTACTCGCCCGCCGTCTCCTCCTGCCGGGGATGGAAGGCCCCGGCGGGAGGCCCCGCGGGCTCCCGGGCCGCTTCCTGGAGCGCGCGCGCCGCGCTCTGGAGGGCGTCGCCCCGGCCGGCCGGCCGCAATTCGAACAGCAGCAGCGAGCGCGCCGTCACGTCGACCTCGTCGCCGCTGGAGGCGGTCGGCGGCGCCTCGGAGTCGAGGTCGGGGCGGGCGGTGTC
>NZ_DASYHS010000255.1:0-1583 GCF_035998295.1 Arenibaculum sp.
GGGCGCGCTGCTGCATGGCGGCCGCCTGGTGGTGGTGCCGCAGCCGACCGCGCGCAGCCCGCAGGAGTTCTACCGGCTGCTGTGCGAGCAGGGCGTGACGGTGCTGAACCAGACGCCGAGCGCGTTCCGCGCCCTGGTGGCCGCCCAGGTGGACGAGAGTGGGGCGGACGAGAGCGGGACGCACGGCCTGCGCTGGGTGGTGTTCGGGGGCGAGGCGCTGGAGCCGGCGATGCTGGCGCCGTGGTACCGCGACGCGCGCAACCGGGCGACGCGCCTGGTCAACATGTACGGGATCACCGAGACGACCGTGCACGTGACGTTCCGGGAGATGGAGGCGGCGGACGCGGAGCGGGCGGGGGCGAGCCCGATCGGGCGGCCGCTGGGGGACCTGCGGCTCTACCTGCTGGACGGGTCGGGCGAGCCGGTGCCGGTCGGGGTCGCGGGGGAGATCCATGTCGGCGGCGCGGGTGTGGCGCGGGGCTACCTGAACCGGCCGGGGCTGACATCGGAGCGGTTCGTGGCGAGCCCGTTCGTGGAGGGCGACCGGCTGTACCGGTCGGGCGACTTGGCGCGGTGGCGGGCGGACGGCAGCCTTGAGTTCCTGGGGCGCAACGACTTCCAGGTGAAGGTGCGGGGTTTCCGGATCGAGCTGGGCGAGATCGAGGCCCGGCTGTCGGGCTGTCCCGGCGTGCGCGAGGCAGTGGTGGTGGCGCGCGAGGACCGTCTGGCCGCCTACTACACCACGGCGGCCGGGGCGCAGCCCGGGGCGGAGGTGCTGCGGGCGCATCTGGGATCGGCGCTGCCGGACTACATGGTGCCGGCGGCCTATGTGCGGCTCGACGCGCTGCCGCTGACGGCGAACGGCAAGCTCGACCGCAAGGCGCTGCCCGCCCCCGACGACGACGCCTACGGCACGCGCAGCCGCGTCGCCCCCCGGACGCCGATCGAGGAGGAGGTGGCCCGGATCTGGGCCGAGCTTCTCGGCGTGGACGAGGTCGGCGTCACCGACGACTTCTTCCAGCTCGGCGGGCATTCGCTTCTGGCCACCCGCGTGGTGTCCCGCATCCAGGACAGCCTCGGCGCCGACCTGCCGCTCCGGGTCCTGTTCGACAGGCCGACGGTCGAAGGGATCGTCGAGCACATCTTCGCCGAGTTCGAGAGTTCCTGAATTTTGAAGAACCGGTCTTTTGCGAACGTGGGTATGGGGCTTTCCAATGCGGGATAAGAGCGTGCTGCGTGACTTGACGCCCGAACAGTTCCGGGCGCTGCGCAAGCAGTCCAGGATCACGCCCCTCGCCCACAGGGAGGAACTGCTCGCCCCATCCTTCGCGCAGCAGCGGCTGTGGTTCGTGGCCCAGGTCGAGGGCGGCAGCGAGGCGTACCACATGCCGATCGGGCTGCGGCTGCGCGGCCGGCTGGACGAGGCGGCGCTGAAGCGAGCACTCGACCGCCTGGTCGCCCGCCACGAGGCCCTGCGCACGACCTTCGTCGCGGTGGAGGGCGAGCCGTTCCAGCGCGTCGCCCCCGCCGACATCGGCTTCGACCTGCGCCGCCACGACCTGACCGGCCGCCCCGGCGCGGAG
>NZ_DASYHS010000258.1:0-9805 GCF_035998295.1 Arenibaculum sp.
TTCTCCTCAAGACGCCGGGCAGACCGGTGCCGCCAACCCGGGGCTCCAAGCCGAGCCCCAACAAGGAGAAGCATCATGAAGGTTTCCACGCTCGCCGCCGCCGCCGCCCTGTTCGTCGGCCTGTCCGCCACCACCCCCGCCATGGCCCTCAGCGAAGGTGCGGTCGGCCCGGCCGACGTCGCCCGGGTATCGAGCGAGGTCTCGGCGATCGCCGACGCCGGCACCCGCGCCCTGGCCGAGCAGAAGGTCTGGCAGGCCTCCAACGCCCTGATCGAGCGCAACCAGTACCACGCCTACATCGCCCTCCAGGGCGCGCAGGATCTCGCCGACGGCACCCAGGTGACCCAGCGTTAGCACCGGTCGCCGCGCCCCCGGGCCGGGACGATACCCGGGCCGGGGGCGATTTCCTTCAATACGGCGCGGCGCCCGCCGCTGTATGCCATCGGCCGATGAAGCTTCCCGGCAGATCGGAGCGAGCGGCATGACGACCAGCCTTTTCCTGTCCATGGCCGCGTTCGCGCTGGCCGCCTCCCTATCCCCGGGCCCGGTCAACGTCGTGGCGTTGAGCGCCGGCGCCCGCTACGGATTGCGCGCCAGCATCGGGCACGTGACCGGCGCCACCATCGGATTCACCCTTCTGCTCCTGCTCACCGGCCTGGGACTGCACCGGTTGGTCGCGCTGTGGCCCCCGTCGATGACGCTCGTCCGATGGGCGGGCGTGGCGTTCCTGCTGTTCATGGCCTTCAAGCTCGCGGCCGATGACGGGCAGGTCGGCCCCGACCGGTCCGGGAACGCGCCCTCGCTGGTCCAGGGCGCCGTGATGCAATGGCTCAACCCCAAGGCATGGCTGGCGGCGCTGGCCGGCATGGGGGCCTATGCCGCCGGCGGCGAGCCGGCGCTTCTCTGGCAATTCGCGCTCATCTACTTCGTGGTCTGCTACTGCTCGATCGCCTGCTGGGCGTATGCCGGGGCGTGCCTCGGCCGCCTGTTGCGCGAGGCGCGCCACGTCCGGCTGTTCAACCGCGCGATGGCCGCGCTTCTGGCGGCGAGCGCCGCGTATCTGGCCTGGTCATAGACCGGCCGCGATACTGTCCCGGCGTGGCGGCGACGAGCCGCTTGAAGCTTCGCTGGAAATGCGCCTGGTCGGCGAAGCCGCAGTCGAGGGCCACGTCCGCGATCGCGCCCCCGCGCTTCAACTGGGCTTGGCCGCGCCGGATGCGCCGGTCGACCAGATAGGCGTGGGGCGTCATGCCGTAGCGCTTCGCGAACGCGCGGATCAGGTATGACGGCGAAAGGCCCACTTCGGCGCAGATGTCGTCGAGTGTCAGGGGAGCCGAGCAGTTCCCGGCGATGAAGTCGGCCGCGCGCTCGATCGGTCCGCTTGCGGGGGCGGGCCGCGCGGGGGCGGGATCCAGCCTGCGCTGGAGTTCCGAGAAGAAGGCGACCGCCGAGGCCTGCCTGCGCAGCGGCTCGGCCGCCGCGTCGGTGAGCGCCTCGTAGAGGTGGTTCAGCCCCCGGTACAGCACGGGGTCGGTGGTCGCCGTCGTGGCGAAGGCCCGCATGTCCACGCCGTCGCCGGCGCCCAGCTCATGCTGCAGGCCGGCGAGCCACGACGCGTCCACATGAAGCATGCGGTACGACCATGCCGCGCCGCCCGGATCGCCTGCGCCGGGATCGCCTGCGCCGGGATCGCCTGCGACGGGATTGCATGCGTGCACCTGCTCCGGGTTGATGATGACCACCGTGCCCGCGCCGACGCGCCGGCGCTCCCTGCCGTTCACGTAGAGGCTTTGCCCGGCCGTGACCGCTCCTATGGAGAAGGTCTGGTGGGTGTGCTTGCCGTAGTTCACGCAGCGCCCGTCCTCGACCGACCGGGCCTCGATGAAGGGCAGCGCGTCGTCGCGCCAGAACCGGGGGATCGCGTCCCGAGCGGTCGAGGCCGTCCGCCCTCTCGTCGATTGCACCGTCATGCGCGACAGGGAAGCGCCGGAAAGCGGGGCCTGTCAACACCGGCAGGGCGGATTGTTCGACCGGGTGAAAGAGTGCCTTCGACCTGGCCCGCGTTCCCGTTCGGCAGGGTCGGGCGCATCTTCTCCTCAAGACGCCGGGCAGACCGGTGCCGCCAACCGGGGCTCCGGAGGAGCCCCAACAAGGAGAAGCATCATGAGGATTTCCACGCTCGCCGCCGCCGCCGCCCTGTTCGTCGGCCTGTCCGCCACCACCCCCGCCCTGGCGCTCAGCGAGGGTGCGGTCGGCCCGGCCGACGTCGCCCGGGTATCGAGCGAGGTCTCGGCGATCGCCGACGCCGGCACCCGCGCCCTGGCCGAGCAGAAGGTCTGGCAGGCCTCCGAGGCGTTGATCGAGCGCAACCAGCGCCACGCCTACGTCGCCCTCCGGGACGCCCTGGATCTCGCCGACGGCACCCAGGTGACCCAGCGCTAGCACCGACCGCCGCGCCCCCGGGCCGGGACGATATCCGGGCCGGGGGCACCGGCCGGCATAGGAGCCTTCCCATGGAAGGGTTTCCCATCCACACATGCGCCTCCGCGCCCGAAGCCGCCCGCCCGCAGCTCGACGAGCTGCGCCAGAGGCTCGGCTTCGTGCCGAACCTGCTCGGCGTCCTGGCCGAGGCCCCGGCCGCGCTCGACGCGTGCCTCGCGCTGGACGAGGCGTTCGCCCGGACCTCCCTGGGGCCGGCCGAGCGCCAGCTCGTGCTGGTGGCGGTGAGCCGGGCGAACGACTGCGCCTATTGCCTGTCGGCGCATGCCCGCGCCGCGGAGCGCGCCGGCCTGCCCGCCGGTGCGATCGAGGCCGTGCGCGCGGGACTGCCGCTCACCGACCGCCGGCTCGAGGCGCTGCGCCGCCTGGCCGACACGATCGTGCGCAAGCGGGGCCGGCTCGACGGCGCCGACCTCTCGGGCTTCCTGGACGCGGGGTGGAGCCGCGCTCAGGTGCTGGAGGTGCTGGTGGGCGTCGCGCTGAAGACGCTCGGCAACTATGTCGACCATCTGGCGACCCTGCCGTTCGATCCCAACTAGGCCGTCGCGAAGGCCGGCGCGGCCAGCCGGCGCGCGTGGTCGCGCAGGTCGGCGGGCCACGGCGCGCTGATCGCAGCGAAGCGCGCCGCGTCGCCGGCGTAGAGCGCGCGCGCCGCCTCCTCGTAGCCGGGCGCATCGCCCAGCATCGCACCCATGAACCGGTCGGCCGCGGCCTGGGCCTCCCGCGCGCCGTCCCGCTCGCGGCCGGCGGCGCGCGCCGCGTCGACGAGCTTGCGCAACGTGACCGAGGCGCCCCCGGGCTGGGCGCCCAGCCATTCCCAGTGCCGCGGCAGCAGGGTGACCTCGCGCGCGACGACGCCGAGCCTGGGCCGGCCGGGCGTGCGGGCGTCGCCGGCCGGCGCGGAGGGCTCGTCCGCCGGCCGCAGCCGCGCCGCGACATCCTCCTCGCTGCCGCTGAGGTCGAAATCGACGAGGCGGCCGGTGCGGTCGTCGAAGGTCAGGATCGTCCGGCCGCCGTCCTGCGCGAGCGCGCGGCGCACCGCCACCGCGACGTCCGGGTACGGGCCGGCCGCCAGCAGGCGGTGGTCGACGAAGGCGGTGCAGGTCGGTGCGTGCGCCATGATGCTCTCCGCAAGGTCATTCGCGGATGTTTTACCCGGGTAAATCTGGCTTGTCAATTATACCCGGGTAAATTCTGGCCGGGCGCTCGATGTCGTGTCCGTCAGGTTGGATGCCGGGCGGTTGCGGCTATGATGGATCAGGTTCGACACGGGAGAGAGAGCGATGATCGCACGGATCTGGCGCGGCTGGGTCGCCGACCCGGAGGCCGCCGACGCCTACACGGAGTTCGTCACGGGGACCTTCCTTCCGGCCGCGTGCCGGATTCCGGGGTGCAGGGGTGCCCAGGTGCTGCGGCGGATCGTCGGCGACGAGATCGAGTTCATGACCATCCTGCGGTTCGAGTCCATCGACGCCATCAAGGCGTTCGCCGGGGAGGACTACGAGGTCGCCAACGTCGCGCCGAGGGCGCGCGAGCTGCTGTCGCGCTTCGAACCCCGCTGCGCGCATTACCACCTGGCGTTCGAGGCGGGCTGACGGTCCGTCACGCCAGCATCGGCCACAGCGTCGCGGCGAGCAGCAGGCCCATGGCGAGGTTGAACCGCCTCAGCCGCACGGGGTCGGACAGGAAGCCCCGCAGCGCCACCCCGAAGCCGGCCCAGACCGAGACGGTGGGCAGGTTGATCCCCGCGAAGGCGAGGCAGATCAGGGCCGTCGACAGGAAGGGCGCGTCCGGGCCGACATGGACCGCCATCGCCGCCACCGCCACCACCCAGGCCTTGGGGTTGATCCACTGGAAGGCCGCCGATTCGAGGAAGGTCAGCGGCCGGCTCCCGGCCTCGCGCCCGCCGCCGAGCGAGCGCGACAGGGCGATGCGCCAGGCGAGGTGGAGGAGGTAGGCGCCGCCGGCGGCCTTCAGGGCGAGCTCGAGCGCCGGGAACGCCGTCAGCAGCGCGCCGAGCCCCAGGCCGACGCCGAGGAGCAGCGAGGTGAAGCCGAGGGTGATGCCGAGCACCTGCGGCAGCGTGCGCAGGAAGCCGAAATTGGCGCCCGAGGCGAGCAGCATGAAGTTGCTGGGCCCCGGCGAGATCGAGGTCGCGAACGCGAACGCGGACAGTGCCAGGAACATGTCCCAGGACATGGCGGAACCTCCCCGGTCAGAGATGGCGGACCCGGAGCGCGCCGCCCTTGCCGCCGAGGCCCCATCTGGCGTCGAGATACTCGCAGGCGAGCCTGCGGTGGCAGTGGTGGGGCGTCGCCTCCGAGCACAGCAGGCACGCGCCGTCGAGCGTGTCCGGCTTCAGGCGGTCCTCGATCCGGCGCTCCGCCATCAGCGCCAGGAACCGGTCCCGGTAGACGGCCCAGTCCCCCTTGTCCTTCCTGAAGCCCTTCAGGATGTCCTCGGTGGGGGCGAGGAGCGGCTCGTGGACGTAGGACACGCCGCAGATCGCCTTCAGGAAATAGGCGAGGTCGTCGGCCTTGGCGAAGCCGGCGAGCTGCGAGGTGTTGTGCAGCCGCACGTCCACGACCGTCCTGACGCCGGCCTGGGAGATGCGCCCGAAGAACCCCTCGGCGCTGGTCCTGGTGAACCCGATCGTGGCGACGTCTATCTTCATGGTGCCTCCCGTGCCGCTGCGTGCGCCCACTCTGGCGCGGTCGGGCCTTCCCGGCTATTGGCGTTCTCGACAACTTTGATATCGTTGTCGCCATGAAGCTGCAGGTCCTCGCCCTCGACGGCGTTTTCGATACCGGGCTGGCCGCCGTGCTCGACGCGTTCTCGACGGCCAACGAGCTGGCGGCGATGCTGTCGCCGGGTGCCGCGCGCTTCGAGGTCGCGGTCGTCGGCGTGCGGCGCAGGGTGCGCACCGCACAGGGCTTCGCCGTGCCCGTCGCCGCGATCGTCGAGCCGGCGGCGGCGGACTGGCTGGTGGTCCCGGCGATCGGCTACAAGATGCCCGACGCCCTGGTGCCGGCGCTGGAGCGCGCCGACGTGCGCGACGCCGGGGCGGCGCTGCGCGAGGGCGCCGCCGCGGGCGTGCGGATCGCGGCGGCCTGCATCGGGACCTTCGTGCTGGCGGAGTCGGGCCTGCTCGACCGCCAGAAGGCCACGACGACGTGGTGGCTCGCACCGCTGTTCCGGCAGCGCTATCCGGGGGTGCAGCTCGAGGATGCGCGCATGCTGGTCAGGTCGGGCGCCTTCGTCACCGCGGGGGCGGCGCTCAGCCACATGGACCTGGCGCTGTGGCTGGTCCGGCAGGCGAGCCCGGAACTGGCGGGGCTCGTGGCGCGCTACCTGATCGTCGACCAGCGCCCGGCGCAGTCCGCCTACGCGCTCGCGGACCACCTGGCGCATGCCGACCCGGTCGTCGAGCGGTTCGAGCGCTGGGCGCGCGGCCGGATCGCCGACGGCTTCTCGCTGGATGCCGCCGCGAGCGCCGCCGGCACGAGCAAGCGGACGCTGGCGCGCCGCATGCGCCAGGTGCTCGGCAAGAGCCCGCTGTCCTATTTCCAGGACCTGCGCGTCGAGCGCGCGGTGCACCTGCTCAAGACCAGCGACAGGAGCCTGGACCAGATCGCCGAGCTGGTCGGCTATGCCGACGGCGTGACGTTGCGCGCACTGCTCCGGCGGCGGCTCGGGCGCGGCGTGCGCGACCTGCGCCCGGGCGAGTGAGGCGCCGGCCGGCGCCTCAGGCGGCCAGTCCCAGGGCCGCCCTGCATGCGGGCGTGCTCCAGCACGGGACGTCGCCGTAGGTCTTGCGCAGGAAGGCGATGAAGGCCCGCACCCGCGGCGGCACGTGGTTGCGGCTGGGATAGAGGGCGTGGATGGGGGCGTCGGTGTCGAGCAGCGTCCCGTCGAGCACCGCGCGCAGGCGCCCGGCCACGATGTCCTCGCCGACGTCCCACAGCGACTTCAGCGCGATCCCCAGGCCGGCCAGCGCCCCCTCGCGCAGCATGTCGCCGCCGTTGAGCCGCAGGGGGCCGCGGGCGCGCACCGACGTCTCGCCCATGGCGGTGCGGAAGCGCCACTCCTGCTGCCAGGGCAGCGCCAGCAGCGTATGCCCTTCCAGGTCCTCCGGGCGCTGAGGCGTGCCGCGGCGCGCGAGGTAGGAAGGGCTGGCGACCAGCACCCGGCGGTTGTCCGCGACCTTGGCCGCGATCAGGCTGCTGTCGGGCGCCCGGCCGATCCATATCGCCAAGTCGTGCCCGGTCTCGACGATGTCGACGAACCGGTCCGTGGCGTCGATCTCGACCTGGAGGTCGGCATACTGCTCCAGGAAGCCCGCGAGGTGCGGCGTGACGTGGCGGGCGGCGAACCCCGAGGGCGCGGAGATCCGCAGCAGCCCGCGCACGACCGGGCTGCGCATGCCGACCACCGCCTCCATCTCGTCGACGTCGGCCAGGATCTTCGCCGCGCGCTCGTTGTACTCGCGCCCCTCCTCGGTCAGGGTCACCTGCCGGGTGGTGCGCTGCAGGAGACGGACGCCGAGGCGCTCCTCGATCTTGCTGATCCGGTGGCTCACCGCCGGCGGCGACAGCCCGAGCCGGCGGCCGGCCGCCGACAGGCCGCCGCTTTCGGCGACCGCGACGAACACCCTCAGGTCCGAGATCGTATCCATGCCCGCACTCCTCGTATTGCGTGCGCGAGGCTACGCCTTCCAGCGATGGGAAGGTCAAGCGATTTGTCGTCGGCGCGCCGGGGGGCGGGGGCGACCGTGATCAACCGGCCATCCTCCTGTTTGCCCGGGGGCACGAACGAAAGGACCGGACATGACCGATAGGTTGCACGGGCGCGTAGTCGTCATCACGGGGGCATCGAGCGGCATCGGCCGGGCGGCGGCCCGCATGTTCGCGCGGGAAGGGGCCGTCGTGGTCCTGACGGCGCGGCGCGAGCCGCTGCTCCACGAGGTCGCGGACGAGGTGATCCGGTCCGGCGGCCGGGCGATGTCGATCCCGGCGGACGTCCGCGACCCGGACCAGCTCGCACGCGTGGCCGAGCGCGCCGTCGACGCGTTCGGCGGCATCGACGTCTGGATCAACAACGCCGGCGTCGCCAGCTTCGGCCGGTTCGAGGACACGCCTCCCGACGCCTTCGCCGCGGTGATGAACACCACCTTCAACGGCGTCGTGAACGGCTTCCGCGCCGTGCTGCCCCATCTGCGCGACCGCGAGCGCGGCATCATCATCAACACGGTCTCCGTGGCCGGCCGGATGCCGGCACCCTTCCATGCCGCCTACGGCGCCGCCAAGCATGCCGTCCTCGGCTTCACCGAATCGGTGCGGGCGGAGCTGGAGCAGGAGGGTCTGCACGCCGTCCATGTCTGCAACATCCTGCCCGGCCCGATCGACACCCCCTTCTGGCAGCACGCCGCGAACTTCAGCGGCCACGAGGTCCAGGCCCTGCCGCCGGTCCGGCCGGCCGAGGCCGTCGCCGAGGCGATGGTCGCGCTCAGCCTGAACCCGCGCCGCGAGGTCGGGGTCGGCGCCCCGGCCCGGTTGGTCGAACTGGGCATGGCGCTGGCCCAGGGCCCGATCGAGCGGCAGATGGGCCGGCAGGTGCGGCGCAGGATGTTCCGGCAGGAGGCCCGGCGCCGGTCCGCCGGCGCCCTGCACGAGCCGATGGCCGACGGCGCCGGCGTGTCCGGGGGATGGCGGCGTCCGTCCCGCGGCGGCAGCGTCACGCTCGCGCGCGCCGTCACCCTGGCGTCGCTGGGCGTCGCGGCGCTGTACGGCTACCATTCCATGCGCGACCGGTAGAGGCGCGGCCGGGAAGGGCCGCGCCTCCAGGCGCGACCGGTAGGGTCGCGGCCGGCGCGGCTATCCCTGGTCGCGCTCCGGGTGGTGGATGCGGTCGGGGTCGCCGCCGCTCATCGCGCGCTCCCCGCCGCGCCGCTGCCATGAACGCGGCCGAGGAAGTCGCGCACCAGCGGGACGACCTCGTCGAGGTTGGTCTCCAGCGCCCAATGGCCGCCGTCGAGCAGGTGCAGCTCCGCGTCCGGCAGGTCCCGCAGATACGCCCGCGCGGCGCCCTCGGGCATGTAGCCGTCATGCGGGCCCCACACGATCAGCGTCGGCGGCCGGTGCTCGCGCAGATAGGCCTGGTAGCGGGGGAACCAGCCGAGGTTCTCCTTCAGGCCCTCCATCAGGCCGATCATGATCTCGCGACGCCGCGGCTCCAGCAGCTGCGCCGCCGCGAGCGTCCACAGGTCGGGACCGATGCGTTCGGCGACCTCCCCGTCGACGTCGTTCAGGAATTCGTGGCGGAAGCCTTCCTCGCTGACGGCCCGGGCGAGCCCGGCGCGCTTCTCCGGCGTCGGATCCGCCCAGTACTCGCGGAGATAGCCGTATCCGGGGCCGAGCTGGTCCTCGTAGATGTCGCCGTTCTGGACGATCAGCGCGGCGACCCGCTCCGGCGCCCGGATGGCGAACCGCAGCCCGATCTGGGAGCCGTAGTCGTGGAGGTAGAGCGCGTAGCGCTCCAGGCCCAGCATGCGGGCGAAACGCTCCAGGAAGCCGGCATAGCCGTCGAAGGTGCAGGAGAAGCGCGACGGGTCGGGCGTGTCGCTGTAGCCGAAGCCCGGGAAGTCGGGGGCGACCAGGCGCCAGCGGTCGGCGAGGGCCGGCATCAGGTTGCGGTACTGGTAGGACGAGCACGGGTAGCCGTGCGGCAGCAGGACGACGGGGGCATCCTGGGGGCCGGCCTCCCGGTAGAAGATGCTCATGCCGTCGATTTCCGCGCGCCGGTGCCGCACCGCGGGGGACCGGCCGGGAGATGGGGGGGAAGCTTGCTGGCTCGTAGCGGGGGTCAAGGGCCGTCCTCCTGTCTCGTCGAGGTACGCCCTACGAACAGAAGACGGTCATGGCGAGTTTCGTCGGTCGCCGCACAGGATCCGGTTGAACTGCAGGACGGTGATCCGCCATAGGCGGAATCACCCCAGCGACGATAGGCGCGCCACGGCGGCCTCCGACAGCGGGCGGGAGCGGCGCGTCGCCTCGTCCATCTGGACGATGACGGTCTCGGCCGTCGCGACGCAGCGGCCGTCCTGGAACAGGCCCTGCGCGAGCGTGAGGGAGCTGCGGCCGACCGCGGCCACGCGCGTCCCGATTTCGACCGTGCCCGGCCAGCGGATTTCGGAGCGGAAATCGAGCGCAAGCCGCGCGATCACGAACGCGCTGCCCGGCTCGGCGAGGGGGAAGGCCGGGTCGTAGAGGATTTCGACCCGCCCGGTCTCGAGGAAGGTCGCGAAGAC
>NZ_DASYHS010000270.1:0-54915 GCF_035998295.1 Arenibaculum sp.
GTGCCGTGCCAGTAGCCGAGCGACTGCGCGAGCGCCGCCATCAGCACCGCGGCGACCGCCGGGCCGAAGGCGATGGCGCCGAAGCCGCGCATGTCGATTTCCTGGCGGCGGTGTGGGATGGTGCTGGGCATGGGAGTCCGGAGCGTCAGGAACCGGACACTTGTCGCGATTACACGGTTAATGTCCGGTTAAGAACGTGCCGCCTCATCCGAATTCCCTGCACCGCCCATTCGGACGGCCAGCGGTAATCCTGCCGGACGTGCTGGCCCCCGGCCTCGACCTTGTCCTGTGCGGCACCGCGCCGTCGCGCGCCTCGAAGGAGGCGGAGGCCTACTACGCGAAGCCCGGCAACCTGTTCTGGCCGACCCTGCACGCGGTCGGCCTGACGCCGCTGCTGCTGGCGCCGCGGGACTATGCGCGCGTGCTCGACTTCAGGATCGGCCTGACCGACCTCAACAAGACCGAATGGGGCGCCGACCACGAGCTGAGCCGCGACGGCTTCGACGTGCCCGGGCTCGCGGCGAAGATCGAGCGGTTCCGGCCGGCGGCGCTGGCCTTCGACAGCAAGACCGCCGGCCGGGCGTTCCTCGGCCGGCCCGTGGGCTACGGGCTGCAGCCCGAGACGGCGTCGGGGGCGCTGCTGTTCGTGGTCCCCTCCCCGTCCGGCCGGGCGCGCGCCTTCTGGGACATAGGCCCGTGGCGCGAGGTCGCGGACTTCGTCCAGGCCCGGCGCGCGGCGCGCTAGGCGGCCGCGTGCCGGGCCTGGAAGGCCTTGGCGAGGCAGGCCGTGCCGAGGCCCGCCAGGATGGCCAGGAACAGCGGCGCACGCTCCCAGCCGAGAACGCCGACCCAGGCCGCGACCGCGGGCGGGCCGAGCAGCGAGCCGAGGTTGCCGGTCTGCACGATCAGGCCGTTGGCGGGCCCGATGGCGGCCGGGGCGGCGACCCGCGGCAGCCCCGCGAACACGACCGCGGGGACGAGGCCGGCCATGATCATGAAGGCGACCGCGCCCACCACCGCTGCCGGCGCGCCCGCCGGCAGGTGCACCGCCGCCGAGGCGAGGGCGGAGCCCAGCAGCCCCGCCGCGGCGAGGGCGGGCAGGCCCAGCCCGCGCGCCATCAGCGCACCGGCGGCGACGGTCCCCGCGACGGACGCCGCCGCGGCACTTCCGGCCACCGTGCCGGCGACGGCGAGGTCGAGCCCCTCGGCCTCGACCAGGCGGACCGGCAGGAAGGCCAGGAACGCCTGCAATCCCAGCGTGTAGCAGCAGAAACCCAGGCCCAGCCAGACCGGCCCGGGCTCGCGGTAGATCGCCGTCCCCGGCACCCGCACGGCCGCGGGCGGCGTCCCCGCCACGGCCAGGAGCACGCCCGCCGCGGCCGCGGCGGGCAACGCCGCGTCGAGCAGGAACAGACCGCGCCAGCCCAACGGCCCGGCGAGCAGGCCCGAGAGCGCGTTCGCGAGCGCGAAGCCAACCGGCACGAAGGTGGCCCACAGCGCCAGTGCCGCCACGCGGTCGCCGTCCGCGGCGCGGCGCGCGATCAGCGTCGGCGCCGCCACGACGACGACGAGGTAGCCGAGCCCCTCGACCGCGCGCGCCGCCAGCAGGAGGGCGGCGTCGGGCGCGGCCGCCTGCGCCGCCCCGGCGAGCGCGGTCGCGGCGAGCCCGAGGACGAGGGCGCGGCGCGTGCCGATGCGGTCGGCCCAGGCGCCGGCCGCGGCGCCGAGGCCGACGCCCAGCAGGTTGACCAGCGACACCGCCCAGCCGATCCCGGCCAGCGTCAGGCCAAGCTCGGCCCGCAGCTCGCCCGCGACCACGGCCACCTTGCCGAACTGGTAGGCGGCGGTCACGCCCGCCGCGTAGAGCGCCCAGATCTCCCGCCAGTCCGTCCTCATCCGCCCGCTCCGCCCATGAACTTCCCGGAGACCGTGGCAGGCATGCCCGGCGGCGGCCACGCATAAGATATACGACTACTCCGGCTGAGCCGGGCCGGACCCAAGGACCACGACGCCCGGGGCGGCACCAGCCACCGCCTCGGGCGCCATGGAGGTCACCAGGCGGGCGGCGGCGCCGTCGGAGAGCAGCAGCCGCTCCCACAGCAGCAGGCCCGGCAGTATCCGCACCGCCGGGTCCCCGTTCGGGCCGGTCCAGGTCGCGACCGGAACGGCGGCGGGCTCGTGCCAGCCGAGCCCGCCGAGCCTGCCTTCGGCGGCGCGGATCTCGTCGGTCGCGTAGGGCCACAGCGTCCGCCCCAGGAGGTCGGCCGGCCCGGAGCCCCATTCGCCGTAGCGCGCCGGCGAGGCCGCCAGCAGGCGGTGGGTCGCATCGCAGATCAGGTGCATCGCCAGCGTCGAGGTCTCGACCAGGCGGCGCAGCGCGCCGTCGCCGGCGGGGTCGAGGCGCGCCTCCAGCAACGGCCCCAGCCGAGCCGCCTGCCCAGGCGAGGGGCGGTGCGCCCCGCTCTCCCAGCGCGACACGGTCGCCTGGGTCACCCCCGCCAGCTCGGCGAGATGGCTTTGCTTCATCCCCTTGAGGCGGCGGAGCCGCGCGAGCCTGCGCCCGAAACCGTCCATGGCGCGATCCTAGAACGTTTCCGGATGAACCGGAAACGTTCTAGGATTTCATGTTCCTCAAGCCTGCGGAAACGGGCCGCAAAGCTCAGCCGGCCACGCGCGTGCCGCGGGCCAGCGCCCCGACCAGCCGCCGGGCCAGCCCCGGCGCGAGCCCGGCGAAGGCGGTCGCGAGCGTGCCGCCGGCGCCGCTGGTGGCGACGCGCGCGGCGGCGTGCGCGAGCGAGACCTGGCGGGCATAGGGGCCGCCGTCGGCGGGCGGGCGGTCCAGGAGCACGTCGCCGGCCGCGCGCACGGCTGAATCGAGCGCGATCGCCATGCCGTCGCCGGTCAGGCTCGGGATCACGGCGAGCTGGTCGCCGACCCGGTGCAGGCCGGGATGCGGGCATCCCCTCTGGACGAAGCCGTAGGGGATGCCGGCCACGGCCAGCGGCCTCGGCCGGCAGGGCGCGCCGCCGGCGAGCCGGCCGGCGAAGAGCGGCGAGGCCGCCCCGACATGGGCGAGCACCGCCGCCCAGTCCCGGCCGAGCCGCTCGAACCGGGCGCGGCCGATCACCAGGCACAGGTTGACGCGACCGTCCTCCACGGGCTGGAGCCCGGCATAGCCGCCGGCGAACAGATGCATCTCGACATGGCCGTCGAGCGCCGCGCGCGCGGACGGCGCCAGCCGCCAGTGCTGCTTGAAGCCGATCAGGTCGTTGACCCGGCCGGGCGGGCGCCGGTGGCCGCGCAGGTCGTGCTTGCCGGTCGCGAGCAGGACCCGCGCCGCCGTCAGGCTTTCGCCGGAGGCCTCGACGCGCAGCGCGTCCCCGGCCGGCGTGACCGCACGCACGGCCGTGCCCCGGCGCAACTCGGCGCCGTGCGCGGCGGCGGCATCGAGCAGCGCTTCGTCCAGCCTGTCCCGCGACAGGCCCCAGGCGGCGAAGGGCAGCCGGCAGGAGGCCTCGCCCCCCGGCCCGGCGAGGCGCAGGCGCTCGACCGGCACCGCGCCGAGACGCGCCGGGTCCAGCCCGAGCCGGGACAGCGGCCCCGCCGCCTCCCCGCTCAGGAACTCGCCGCAGACCTTGGGGTGCGGCCCCCCGGTCCGTTCGCACAGCACGACCCGGCGCCCCGCCCCGGCCAGCAGGGCCGCCGCCGCGGCGCCGGCCGGCCCGCCGCCCGCGACGACGACGTCGACGGCGCGTTGCGCCGTCACCGTAATCCTCCCGGCGCGTTGCGCCGTCACCGCACCCTCCCGACGCACAGGCGGAACGGCGTGAACCATTCGACCCTGGCCCGCCCCTCCAGCCCGGCCGCGGCCAGGAGCCGCATCCAGTCGGCGCGCGTGAAGGCGCGCGCGACGGAGAGCGGCGCGTCGTGCGCCACCAGGCGGCCGACCGGAAACGACGCGACCATGGCCCGCGCGAAGGCGTGGGCGGCCGGATGGCGGTGGAGGTCGTTGACGAACCATCCCTGTTCCGCGCGGCCGTCCATCCAGGACAGGAAGCGGACCAGCGCGCCGTCGTCGAGGTGGTGGGCGAACAGCGCGCACACCACGACGTCCCAGCGCTCGGCCGCCGGCAGGTCGAAGACGTCCGCGGTCAGGTAGCGGATCGCGAGGTCGGGCGGCGTCGCGCGCCCGGCCGCGCGCGCCGACCACGGGCTGAGGTCGGCGCCCGTCAGCTCGACCGCGAGCCCCCGCCGCCGCGCCCAGCCGGCGATGCGGCGCAGCATGTCCCCGCCGCCGCAGCCCGCGTCCAGGATGCGCAGCGGGCGGTCGGGGGCGTATCCGGGAGGTCGGCGCCGGACCAGCCGGTCCAGCCAGGCCAGCGTCGGACGGTAGGCGAAGGTCCAGACGTTGATCCGCTCGAGCTCGCGCAGGCAGCGCTCGAACTCGTCGAAGCCGATGCCGGGCCCGTCCATCAGCTCGGCCTCGAAGCTGCGGCGGGACAGGTCGACGGAGGCCACCGGCCCGCCCTCAGGCCATCCGGAACAGCATGCCCTCGGCCGTCAGCCCGGGCCCGAAGGCCAGGGCGCAGCCGAGGCCGTTGCCGCCGATGCCCGTGCTGCGGAACCGGTCGAGCATGCGCGCCAGGACGAAGACGACGCTCGGCGAGGACATGTTGCCGTAGTCGCGCAGCACCGCCCGGGAATCGGCGAGCCGGTCCGCTTCCAGCCCCGCCGCCCGCTCGACCGCGTCCAGCACCGAGCGGCCGCCGGGATGCACCGCCCACAGCTCGACGTCGCCGGGGCCGCGCCCGCCGAGCACCGCCGGCAGCGCCGCCGGCAGGCCGTCGGCCAGCGTCCGCGGCACCGTGCCGGCGAGATGCATGTCGAACCCCTGCCCGCCGATGCGCCAGGTGATGTCCTCGGCGCTGGCGGGGATCACCTCGGCGCGGAAGCTCTCGAGCGCGATCCCCTCGGGCTCGGCGCTGACCAGGCAGGCCGAGCAGCCGTCCCCGAAGATCAGGAAGCTCAGCACCTGCTCCAGCGCCCCCGTCTCCTGGAGGTGCAGCGTGCACAGCTCCAGGCTCAGCACCAGCACGCGCGACGCCGGCTCCGACCGCACGACGTGGCGCGCGAGCTTCAGCGCGCTGATGGCGGCATGGCAGCCCATGAAGCCGACCACCGTGCGCTCGACCGAGGGCGCGATCCCGAGCCGCGTCACGATCGCATGGTCGATCCCGGGCGCATGGAAGCCGGTGCAGGTCGTCACGATCACGTGCGTCACGTCCCTTACCGCAGACCCGATTGCAGCCGCGCCGCCCATCGCGCGCACGGCGGCCTCGGCGAGGTCGGCGGCGTGCTCCTCGTAGAAGCGCATGCGCGCGGCCGTGTCCGGAAAGGCGCCGCGCCGGAAGAACCCGCCGCTGTCGACCGCCTCGGGGTCGGCGTCGGGCTCGAAGAAGGAATACCGGTGCTCGATCCCGCTGCGCTCGGCCATGCGGCGGAACAGCCGCCGGTCGCGCTCGTCGGGCAGCAGGGTCGGGGCGAACTCCAGGAACTTGCGATGGACGTCGAAGCGCGGGACCGCGGTCCCGATGCGATTGATGTGGGCGGCGGACATCCGCGTCTCCGGCTGATTCGGCGCTCTGGCTGGAATGGCAACAGCCGGAGGTAACGAAGGTGCCGTGCCCCGAGCGCGACGCCGCCCGCACCTGCACGCATCGCGCGAAGATCCGACAACGGAGGATTCATCTCACGGTAAGGAATATGCCTTAAATCATATGTAAATTGTCGGAATGGACCGGTGCACCCGCACCCTACGCCACGATTCCGAGCCGCCCCGGCTCGTGCATGCCCAGGGAGTCCTCCATGCCCCGGAAACGAATTGTCCCCGGCCGGACCGGGTCGCGGATCGCCGCCGCGCTTCCCGCCGTCCTGATCGCGATGCAGGCCGGCGCCGCGCTCGGCGAGACCGGGGAGCGCATCGTCGCCAACCCGCCCGAGCTGGCGATCGAGCGCACGGCCCCGTCCGGCGGAACGGCGCCGATGGCGCTCCCGTCCGGCGTGCCGGCGGCCGGGCAGGAGGCGCGGCTCGGACTCGACATCGCCTATTTCAAGACCCGGATCTACAACCCCACGACGAAGTCCCACGACACCGTCGACCTGCGCACCTACAACCAGTCCCTGGACGGCCCGACGATCCGCATCCGGCCGGGCGAGACGGTCCGCGCGACGCTTTCCAACGACCTGCCCGACGAGAACTG
This sequence comes from Arenibaculum sp., assembly GCF_035998295.1. Lineage (NCBI taxonomy): Bacteria > Pseudomonadati > Pseudomonadota > Alphaproteobacteria > Rhodospirillales > Azospirillaceae > Arenibaculum > Arenibaculum sp. The sequence goes on from NZ_DASYHS010000270.1 coordinate 6,261, forward strand.
CATCCTTCCCGAGGGCACGCACAACATCCCCAACTGCTTCAACCGGACCAACCTGCACTCCCACGGGCTGTGGGTATCGCCGGTCGGCAACGGCGACAACGTCCTGCTCGACATCCAGCCCGGCGTCGACTTCCAGTACGAGTACAACGTCCCGCTCGATCATCCCGCGGGCACGTTCTGGTACCACCCGCACCGCCACGGCTCGACCGCGCTGCAGGTCGCGAGCGGCATGTCGGGGGCGCTCGTGATCGCCGGCGACCGGCCGCCGCGGCCGAACGCGCCGGGCGACATCGACACGATCCTGCGATACGCCGACGGCGAGGCGTTCAAGGAGCGGATCCTGCTGTTCCAGCAGATCCAGTACGCCTGCCGCGACGACCAGGGCAACATCAAGACCAGGACCGACGCCAAGGGCAACGTCGTGGCCTGGGTCTGCGATCCCGGCGACGTCGGCGGGATCGAGAGCTACGACCAGTTCGGCCCCGGAACCTGGGGGCAGTCCGGCCGGTACACCAGCATCAACGGCGAGATCCAGCCCGTCATGGTCGACGCGCAGGCCGGCCGGACGGAGCGCTGGCGCATGATCCACGCCGGCGTTCGCGACACGATCCGCATGCACGTCGTCAAGATGAGCACGCCGGCCCAGCCCCAGGGCCTGGAGGCGGACGGCCATCCCGAGTGGATCGCGGCGAACTGCGACGGGGAAACGGTCGACCAGTGGCAGATCGCCGCCGACGGCCTGACCCTCGCCCGGATCGACGGCGCGGCCTCGACGGTCCTCCAGCCCGGCTACCGGATCGACGCGCTGATGGTGTTCCCCGAGGCGGGAAGCTACTGCGTGGTCGACGACCAGATCCCCGCCTCCGGCGCGGTCGGCGCGGCCGACGAAAGCCGGCGGCTGCTGGCCGTCGTGCGGGTCGAGGGCGGCCAGCCCGTGCCCAACGCCGGCGCGCACATCAAGGAGCAGCTCGTCGCGGCGACCCGGTTCCTGCCGGCCGACGTCCGGGAGGGAGTGGCGGCCGACCTCGAGAACGATCTCGGCACCCCTTCCTTCGTGTGGCACCGCACGATCGGGGAAGAGGAGCTGACGGGCCAGCAGCAGCTGACCTTCAGCATCGACGTCAGCACCGCGAACGCCCGCTTCGGCATCGACCACCAGGCCTATTCGCCCGACCGGGTCGACCGGCTGCTGACGCTCGGCGGGGTCGAGGAATGGACTCTGACGTCGACCCTGGCCGGCCACCCCTTCCACATACACGTCAACCCCTTCCAGGTCGTGCGCATCCTGAACCCGGCGGGGGTCGACGTCACCGACCCGGCCGTCGCGTACGAGGAGCGCCTGAAGCTGGAGGGCGGCGACCCGCAGTATCTCGACCTCAAGGGCGTCTGGAAGGACACCCTGTTCACCAAGCAGGGCTACCAGGTCGTCGTCCGCACCCGCTACCAGCGCTACATCGGCGAGTTCGTGCTGCACTGCCACATCCTCGACCACGAGGACCAGGGCATGATGCAGAACGTCAAGATCGTGATCCCGGGCACGTCGATCACCGCCGGGAGCAAGGGCAATGGACACCACTGAGGCGGCCGGGGAAATCCTGTCGTCGTCTGCATGACCGAGGCCGACCCGGCACGCGAGCGGCCGGCACCTGTTGCCAGCCGCCGCGCACGGGCCTATGAATCGGCCTCGCGATGCCCAAGCAAGCCCAAGGCCCGCTGCTGCCGATCTTCGCCGCCGACGCGGCGGAGGAGCCGCTGTTCCGCCAGATCTACCGTCGCCTGCGCGACGCGGTGCTGAGCGGGGCGCTGCTCCCCGGCGCGCGGCTGCCGTCGAGCCGCTCCCTTGCCCGCGAACTCGGCGTCTCGCGCAACACCGTCGTCACCGCGCTCGACGAACTGGTGGCCGAGGGCTATCTCGAGCCGCGCGTCGGCTCCGGCACCTACGTCGCCGCCGCACTCCCGGAGAACCTGCTCCACACCCCGCCCGCTTCCGCACCTGCCTCCTCGCCTGCTTCCCTGCCGGCCGGGCCGCCGCCGACACCCGCGCGGCCCCGATCGTGGGAACCGGACCCGATCCTGCCGTTCCGGGCCGGCGTCCCGGCCCTCGATCGCTTTCCCCTGGCGGTATGGCGCCGTCTCCAGGCGCGGCGCTGGCGCTCGCTCGGCTCGGCGGAACTGCATTACGGCTCGCCCGCCGGCTGGAAGCCGCTGCGCGAGGCGGTCGCGGGATATCTGCGCACCGCCCGGGGCGTGCGCTGCGACGCCGAACAGGTGATGATCGTCTCGAGCTGCCAGGCGGCGATCGACCTCGCCGCGCGCCTCCTGCTCCAGCCGGGCGAGCGCGCCTGGGTCGAGGAACCCGGCTATCTCGGCGCGGTCGAGGCCCTGCGCAGCCGGGGCGCGGTGCCGGTGCCGGTGCCGGTGGACGCCGAGGGGCTGGACGTGGCCGCCGGCCGGGCGCTGGCACCCGATGCGCGGCTCGCCTACGTGACGCCGAGCTGCCAGTACCCGCTCGGCGTCACGCTCGGGTTGCGCCGGCGCCTGGAGCTTCTCGCCTGGGCGGCGGAGGCGGGAGCATGGATCCTGGAGGACGACTACGACAGCGAGTACCGCTACGCGGGCCGGCCGCTCGCCGCGCTCCAGGGGCTCGACAGGCCGGGTGCCGAGCGGGTGATCTATCTCGGCACCTTCAGCAAGGTGATGTTCCCGGCCCTGAGGATCGCGTACGCAGTGTTGCCGCACCAACTGGCGGAGCCTTTCGCGCGGCTGCGCCGCTATGTCGACGACCACACCTCGCTGCCGGCCCAGATGGTGCTCCACGACTTCATCGCCGAAGGGTACTTCTCCGCCCATGTCCGGCGGACGCGGCTGTGCTACGCCGAGCGCCAGGAGGCCCTGCTCCACTCGGTCTCGCGGCATCTGGGCGGCCTGGTCGAAGCCGACCCGGCGCCGGCCGGCATGCAGGTCGTCGCCCGGCTCGCCCCCGGCCTCGGCATCGGCGATTCGGCGGTGGCCGAGGCCGCCCGGCGCGCCGGAGTGATGCTGCTGGCGCTCTCGGACTGCCATGCCGGGCCGCCGCTGCACCGGGGCCTGCTGCTGGGATATTCGGGCTTCCCTCCCGAAGCGCTCGACCGGGCGGCACGGCGCCTCGCGGACGTCATCGGAAAGACGGCTCCCCGCTGGACGCCGGCATGACGGAAAAGCCCCGCTCCCGCCCGGCGACGTGATACACAGGGCGGAGCCGCGGGACGTCCGCGGTACCTCCCATGGGGCAACCGGATGGAACTGCTCGTCGTCGCCTCGCTGGCGCTCGTGGTCGTGATCGCCGCCACCAGCGTGCGGATCGTCCCGCAGGGCTTCAACTACGTCGTCGAGCGGCTGGGCCGCTACCAGGAGACGCTGGAGCCCGGGCTCAACGTCATCGTCCCGCTGGTCAGCTCCATCCGCGCGAAGGTCGACATGCGCGAGACCGTGGTCGACGTCCCGGAGCAGTCCGTCATCACCCGGGACAATGCCGCCGTCTCCGCCGACGGCGTGCTGTTCTTCCAAGTCCTCGACCCGCGCAAGGCGACCTACGAGATCACCAACCTCCAGATCGCGATCCAGACGCTGTCCATGACCACGCTGCGCACCGTCATGGGTTCGATGGACCTGGACGAGCTGCTGAGCCAGCGCGAGACGATCAACGTCGCGATCCTGAAGGCGGTCGACGAGGCGACGAACAGCTGGGGCGTGCGGGTCACCCGCGTGGAGCTGCGCGACATCTCGCCGCCCGACGACATCGTCCAGTCCATGGGCCGCCAGCTCAAGGCCGAGCGCGAGCGCCGCGCCCAGATCCTCGAGGCGGACGCGGAGAAGGAGAGCCAGATCCGCATCGCGCAAGGCAAGCTGGAGGCCGCAAAGCTGGAGGCCGAGGCGCGCGAGCGACTGGCCCGGGCGGAAGCCGAGGCCACGCGCATGGTCTCCGAGGCGGTCGCCGCCGGGTCCACCCAGGCGCTGAACTACTTCATCGGCCAGAAATACGTCGATGCCCTCGCGACCCTGGCCGCGGCCCCGAACCTGAAGACCCTGATCCTGCCGATCGAGCTGTCCTCGGTCGGCGCCACCGTCGCCGGCATCGGCGAGTTGATCCGGCATGCCGGACCGTTCGCCGGGCCCGCGGGCCGGACCGGGGCCGACGATCCGCAGGCGCGCCACGCCGCGGATCCGGGCCCCTGGGGCGGACGGCCGGCAGGCGACGCGTGATGTCCTGGCTGTCGGCGGCGCCGGTCCCGCTCGTCTGGGCCACCATCGCCGTCGTGCTGATCGCGGCGGAGATACTGGCGCCCGGCTTCCTGCTGGCCTGGTTCGCCGTCGCCGCCTTCCTGACCTTCGCCCTGACCTGGGCCGTCGAGGGCCTGCCCCTCATCCAGCAGGTCGGCCTGTTCACGCTGCTGTCGGCGGTGCTGATCGGCGCGGCGGTGGTCTGGCGGCGCGGGCGCCCCCGTCCGGCACCGGACGCCGCGACCGGGATCAACGACCGCGCGGCCCACCAGGAGGGGGCGGTCGCGATCCTGGACGAACCCATCCGCAACGGGCGGGGCCGTCTCCTTCTCGGCGACACGCTGTGGCATGTCGAAGGCCCCGACCTGCCGGCCGGGACGGCAGTGCGCGTCGTCGGCCACCGCCGGATGGTACTCCTTGTGGAGCCTGCCGGCGACGCCCCAGGAACCTAGTCCCGAGATGCGGGTTGTTAGGCTGCAACGCCGGGCTGGAGGACGGGTGGATGACGCGCGAGAAGATCATCGACACGCTCAATGACCTGATCCAAATAACCGAAGACAGCCATGAAGGCTATCGGAAGTCCGCCGAGGACGTCGACGAGCCCGACCTGAAGGAACTGTTCAACGACCTTGCCGCCCAGCGCGGCGCCATGGTCCGCGAGCTGCAGAAGTTCGTCGCCGAGCAGGGCGGCGCGCCTGAGTCGAGCGGCACGGTCCTGGGCGGCGCCCACCGCGTCTTCATCGACCTGAAGAGCGCCGTGCTGGGCCGGGACCGCCGTGCGATCCTGCAAGAGGTGGAGCGCGGCGAAGGCGAAGCCATCCGCCGCTACGAGCAGGCACTCGAGGTCGAGCTGCCGAACCATCTGCACGACGCCGTCGCCGAGCATCTGCAGCGGATCCGCGCCGACCGCGACCGGATGGTCACGCTCGACCGCACCACCGGATAACCTCTTTCGCGCCAGCGGCATCCTGATGTTGCAATGCAGCATTCCTCTTGTGCGCCGCCATGGAACGGCGTAGCAATGATTCATCAAGGCAGAGCAGAGTGGAGTCCATGAGCCTAGACGAGTTGGTGACTGCGGGTGCGTTCGCGCTTTACGGTGCCGAGCACGCCCATCGGATCGAGGAGTTCCGCAAGTCCCCGAACTCCGACGCGCTGATCCAGCGCGACTTCGAGGACTACAAGGGCAAATACGTCCGCAAGTTCCAGGATTTCGCGGACCAGCTGGCCTCCAGGGGCCTCGCGATCCGCCCCGCCGCCTGATCCCCCGATCCGTCGTCCGCCGCGCCCCGGAGCCCCCGCCCCGGGGCGCATTCGCGTTCCGGAGGCGGCGATTCGCCGGGAAACGATTCCGGTTCGCCCTTGTTGGGCTCTGATACCCAACCTCCAGGAGGAGCTCTGATGGCGACGAATGCCGAGATAGCCGCCAAGCTGCTGCGCGATGCAGCATCCTTCTTCCGCCATGTCGGCGAGCAGAACGACCCGATCCGCGACCAGATGGACAACAATGCCAAGGCGTACGAGGTGGTCGCCGAACTGGTCGAAAGCGACCCTGCCGCCGAATTCGATCTCGCGAACCGCTGATCGACGCCTCCCGATTCCTGGCGGGCGGGTAAAGAGCAAGAAGAACCGCCCGCCGTTCAACCGGACGCGTGCAGCATCGAAGCCACCGTCCGTACACAAAGCAGTTTTCACCTTCCAATAGGGCTATTGCGTCGGCCGGTCCGGGCGTATTGTCCGCGCATGTATTGCAGGATGCAGGCATGACGGACGGACTCTTTGCCGAGGGGAGCGGGGCCGGACGACCACCTTCCAGGAACGGCACCGGGCCGCTGGCGCTGGCGGCGATCGGCCGCGGCACCGCCGGGGCGGTCGCGGTAATCGGCGTCATCATGACGCTGGCCCTCTTCCTGATGGTCCGCGAGCAGATCGCCAACCAGGCCGCCGAGCAGATCGCCTACCGCGTGGCCCGGGCGACCGAAGTGGTGCAGCGGCGCCTCGAACTGGCAGTGGACACCACCGCCGCCGTCGCCGCCCTGGCCTCCGCGATCGAAGGGATCGACGCTCCGGACTTCTCCACTTTCGCCAACCGGATCGTCCCGTCCGAACCCGGCATCGAGGCCATGGTGCTGGTGGAATCCAGCCCCGACGACGGCCAGGGGGTCCGCCTGGTCGCGACGGACGCGCTGAAGCTGCCGCTGAGGGTTCCCGAAGGCCCCTTCGCCGATCTGCTGCGGCAGGGAGCCGTGCGGCCGGCCGCGCGCCTGCTCGACGGCGCCGACTTCGGCGTCCCGGACACGGCCTTCATCGGCATCGTCGAACCGGTCCGGGGCCCTCGCGACGACCCATCCGAACCGGGAGGAGCGGTAGTCGCAACCCTGCTTCGCGCCGACCACGTCTTCGCCCTGGCGGAGGACCCTTCCGGCCGGCCCATTCTCTCGGGCCCGACCGTCTTCGCCCCCGGCCGGCCCACCGAACCGTTGTTCCGCGCCCAGACGCCCGAGGGCGGCCGGAACTCGGGACGGGGAACGACCACCGTCGTCTCGGCAGCGGGGGAGAGCTGGATCCTCCACTGGCAACCCGTTCTGGACGCCGTCCCCACCGTGCTCGCGCTGTCGCCCCTCGCGGTGCTGTTCGGAGGAGTCGCGACGACCGGCGCCATCACCAGCTACCTGATCCTGGCGCGCCGGCGGGCCGGCGAGGTGGCCGCCCTTGCGGCGTCGCTCGCCGCAGCCAACGCCGGGCTGCGCGAGAGCGAGCGCAAATACCGCGACATCTACGAGCATTCGGTCGAGGGCCAGTTCCAGAGCTCGGCCGACGGGCGGATGCTCGGCTCCAATCCGGCACTGGCCCGCATCTACGGCTATCCGGACGTCGAGACGCTGCTGGCGGAGATGCGGGACGTCGGGGTCCAGCTCTATCTCGATGCCGGACGTCGCGAGACCTTCGTACGGCTCGCCGCCGAGACGGGGGAGGTGCATGGCTTCGAGTCCCGGATCCGCCGGCGCGACGGTTCGATAATCTGGACGAGCGAGAGTGCGCGCGCCGTGCGCGGCCCCGACGGCCGGATCCGCTACTACGAGGGCAAGGTCGAGGACGTGACCGAGCGCAAGGCCGCCGAGGAGGCGATGCGCCTCGCCAAGGAGCAGGCGGACTTCGCCAACCGGGCCAAGTCCGAGTTCCTCGCCAACATGAGCCATGAGCTGAGAACACCCCTCAACGCGATCATCGGCTTCAGCGAGATCATAAAGGACGAGCTATTCGGCCCGGCCGGGCGCAGCGAGTACGTCGACTATGCGCGCGACATCCATGAGAGCGGCCGTTTGCTCCTGGCGCTGATCAACGACATCCTGGACATGTCGAAGATCGAGGCCGGCAAGAAGGAGCTGCAGGACACCGTGCTCGATCTCGGCCGCGTCGCCGAGAGCTGCGTGCGCCTCGTCCGGCCGCGGGCCGATGGCGGGGGGGTCCTGCTCGACACCGACGTACCGGGGGACCTGCCCTTCGTACGCGCCGAAGAAAGGGCGCTGAAGCAGATCGTCAACAACCTGCTGTCGAACGCCGTCAAGTTCACGCCCGAGGGTGGCCGGGTCACGCTCTCGGCCGAGGTCGAGGCGGGCGGCGAACTCGCGATCCGCGTCACCGACACCGGCATCGGCATGGCGGCCGAGGACCTGCCGAAGGCGCTCGCCCCGTTCGGACAGATCGAGAGTTCGCTGTCGAGCAAGACCCAGGGCACCGGGCTCGGCCTGCCGCTGGTCGTGGCGCTGACGGAGCTGCACGGAGGCAGGTTCCACATCGACAGCACTCCCGGCCGCGGCACCGTCGCGAGCGTGCTCCTCCCGGCCGACCGCGTGATCAGCCAGATGGGGTAAGCGGAGGGGAGCGTCCTTGCCCTAGGCCCGCTTGGCCGAGCGTCTCGCCCGCTTCCACAGCGGGACGGCCGCGTCGTCCTCGACGGCGATGGTCACCACCCCCTCGGAAGTCCGCGGCCGGGTCGTGAGAAAAGAGGTCCAGCCGAGCCGGGGCGGCGCCTTGCGATCGAGCCTCGTGCCCGGAACCTGCGCCGGCTTCAGGCGCAGGCGCACCGAGAAGTCCGGCATCCGGCCGGCGTGGAAACGCAGCAGCGAAACCAGCGGAGCCCAGGCGTCGCCGACCGGAAGGAAGCCTCGAAAGGCAGGCAGGTCGAGCGGGCCGAGCGAGACCGTCAGCGCCGCCTGCTGGTCCCAGGCCCGCGCACCGAGCACGACGCTGCTCCCCAGCGCGTTGTTCATTCCCTTGCGGATGCCGAGGCTGGTGGTTTCGGTACGGGAGAGCGGAAGCCAGCGCCCCTGCAGCGGTATGCCCTCGACCGGCACGCCGAAATGCGCCTCGACCAGCCGCTCCAGCGCATGCAGGCTGCGCGGCTGCTGGTTCAGGAGCCCGGCGCGGTCCAGCAGCGCGCGGTCCGGTACGTCCATGCGGTTGCGCAACCCGCCGGTGCCGAGACCGAGAAGGCAGTAGAAGTAGAAGGCGAAGTTCGTGTCGTCCGGCGTCCCGCGAACGAGTTCCGGCCGGTGCGCCCGACGAGCACGGAACATCAGCGAAACGAGACGGTGGTTGAACTGGTCGAGAAAGTCGCGGGCGGTCCCGTCGCGCGCCCGCAGCCTCTCGATCACCAGCTCGGTGATGGGCGGCGGCAACGGGCCGAACGCGCCCGCGAGCCCCATGAAGTTGACCTGCATCCCGAACTGCCGGCCAGCCCCGGGCATCTCCACCCGGTCGAGATCGCTCGCGGGGAACGCGCTCTTGAGGCTGGAGCTGAACCGCACGACCTCGGCGGACGCGTCGGGGCCTTCGCCGACCGATGCGCCGACCGGATCCAGCATCTCAAGCAGGCGCACCGCCTGGTAGAAGTCGAAGCGATGCCCCTCCTTGAAGAGGAGGTCCGCTACAGAACGACCCTTTCGCCAGCCCGAGGCGGCCATGTCTTCCAGATCCCGTCACGTTGCCGGCTCGTGATGACGAGCTGGGTGAAGCTTTCGAGCGAGGCGTACAACCCTATGAAACGGTCCAGCACGGCCGCCAGCAGGAAAGGGTTGCTGCCGGCGTACAGGCTTTCGTCGAAGTCGAGCGTCACCTCCCAGCCACGGCAGAAGCCCCGCCACGCCTCGTTGCCGATCCGCCGCACGACGCGCCGCGAGGACAGGCCGCGGACGCCCGCGATCTGCTGGGCGGCCGTGGCCCCGCCGGGCCCGGCGTACAGCGTCAGGATCTCGTGCAGCGCCGCGAGCCCGTCCCGGCCTTCCGACAGCGAAAGGTGGTTGAGCGACAGGTTGGAGACCAGCCGCCACAGCGTGTCGCCACGCATCGGCGGCATCACCTCGTCCGTCGGCTTGTTCAGGCAGACGATCGAGCGGACCGGGGCGTCCACCTCGATCTGGAAACGGGCACCCGGCGGGATTTGTTGGGCAAGGCCCCGGTTGGTGCACAAGGTATGGGCGAACACCATGTGGGTCGGCGGCCGGGTCGGCCGGAAATCCAGGTCCCGGAACGCCAGGAACATGTCGGTTCCACCCATGTCCGCGCGCTGCGTCTGGCGGCGGCGTGCGATCCAGAAGGCGCGCTGGCCCGTCAGCGCCGACTGGTGGTCATAGGAGAAATATGGCCGGAACAGCCGGCTGTCGTCCTCGAAGGCCGAGGTCGCCGACACCTTGACGATGGAATGGATCTCGGTCGAGCGTTCCCAGCGGCTGTCCGGCAGCAGCCGGTACTCGACCTGGGTCTGGTCCAGGCGCACCGGCTCGGAGGTCTTGGGGAACAGGTTGATGACCGGTACGCAATTGAGGCGGAAGGCGGCCCTGTCCATCGGCAGCCGCCGGCGGGTTCCCGGGCCGAGCAGGAACAGCAGATCCGCCTCGCGCCGCGAGCCGAGGCCGCCGAGTCCGACGACGTCGAAGTAGAGGAATTTCTCCGGGAAGGCGAAGTATTCCTGGATCAGCCGATAGCCGTGGTGGGCATGCCGCGGGTAGGGCAGGACGTCGTCGTCGGGCGCGAAGCCGACCGCCTGGATCGCGTCCGCCGGGAGCAGCCGGCCGGGAGCCTTCTCCCCCACCCCCATCACCGCGACGCCGCGCGTCTGGTTGAACAGCATCTCGTACAGCGTGCCGCCCAGCATCGTGTCGGCGTCGATGTGGAAACGCAGCCGTTCGGGCGTCACGTCGGCGAAGGTGAGGTTGCCGAGACACGAAACCCTGAGGCGGAGCACGGAGCCGACGTCGGGCCGGTCCTCCAGGAAACCGAAGGCCGCCGGGTCCAGCAACGCCGCCGAGACCACCTCGATCGGCCACAGCTCAACGGGATAGCAGGTCTGGAACCGGCAGGTCAGGCCGTGATCCGCTTCCGCGAACAGCGGCACGTCGTCGGGGATCGTGAACCCGGCGACGGCGCGTGCCTGGTCGGGATCGACGTCGAACTGCACGATCGCCATGCTCGGCACGGGTGCGACGAGCTGGGGATAGAGCACCTCGAGGAGAGCCGAGGGGATCTCCGGGAAATCCGCGTCCAGGTTGCGCTGGATGCGCCCGGTCAGGAACGCGAAGCTCTCGATCAGCCGCTCGACATGGGGGTCGGGCGATTCGTCGGCGCTCAGCTCCAGCCGATTGGCGATCTTGGGATAGCGCGCGGCGAACTCCGCCCCCTGGTTGCGCAGGTACAGGAGCTCGCGCTGGTAGTATTCGAGGAGGTCGTCGCGGTCTGCGTCACTCATCCGGTTCGCTCACGCTGTCGCGCAGCAGGACGGGAAAGGATACCGGCTCGACCATGGTGCCGACCACGATCGTCCCTTCGATGCGAGCGAGCAGCGAGCGGCGCTCGCCGGCCAGACGTTCGACCGAGACGCGGGGATTGGCGAGCCTGGGCTCGAACGCGGCGATGGTCCGCTCGATCACCTCGACGAGCAGATGCTCGCTGTCGGTCTCGTACGGTCGAAACAGCGAAAGGTCCGGAATGCCGTAATCGATCGTGCTGCGCTGCCGCCGGTCGAGTTCGTCCACGGCCAGCGGCGTGCGCGTGTTGAGCAGCCGGTCGAGCTCGCGCCCCACCGACTCCCGCACTCCCTTGGGATCGAGCATGCGCGGAGGGTGCGGCTCGTAGGTCGTCGCGGGGTCGCCGTCGACCAGACGGTCGAACAGCGGCACCCGCGCGCCATGGACGATCCGGGGACCGGACACGATGCCTTACGACACTTCCTGCTTGATCAGGTCGTGCTTGACCGGCTGAGCGCCCTCCGCCGTGCCGTCGTCTTCCTTCTGCGGGATGTACTTGTACTCGATGATGCCGTAGCTGAGCGTCACGGTCTCGGTCGGGACGTCGCCCGTACCGCCGCCGAGGCTCACGTTGGAGACGACGATCTTCTCCATCGTCATCTCGAGATACTTGACCGCCTTGTTCTCGCCGTTGGCGCGATAGGCGCAGAACACGCCCTTCTCGATGTGCTTGCCGCTCCAGCACATCTTGAGGAGGTCGTCGGTGGCGCTGTCAGTGTACTTCGTGAAGGAGAAGTCGGAATGGTTCGCCTGCTCGACCGTGCCGCCGCCCGCGGAGCTGCGGGTGGGCGAAGTCGGCTGGTTGAAGGAATGGCTCCAGGACAGGACCTGGATCTCTTCCTTGTGGGTGCTGTCGGTCGACTCGGCCTTGATGTCGGGCCCCGTCAGCTTGAGGAACATATTGCCGGCCATGGCGCGTCTCCGTGCGGCTGTCTCGTCTGGGGGTTCGTCGGAACCCTGCTCTCATGTGGTCCGTGGACCGACCCGCCGTCGGGATGATCGGCGGCGGGCCGGGTCCGCGTAGGTCCCCGTCAGGGCGCTCAGGCTGCCGGCGGCGGCAGCTCCGCGACCAGCCGAATCGAGGCCGTGAGTTCCTCGAGCTGGAAATGCGGCCGCAGGAACACCGTGGCCCTGTAGCTGCCGGGCTTGCCCGGGACGTCGGTGACGTCCACGCGCGCTTCGCGCAGCGGGTACTTGGCCTTGAGCTGCTGCCCGGCGTCGTCCTTGCCCAGCACGTAGTCGACGATCCAAGTGTTCAGGTAGGTCGCGACGTTGTCCCTGGTCATGAAGCTCCCGATCTTGTCGCGCATGATCACCTTGATGTAGTGAGCGAAGCGCGAGGCGTTCAGGATGTAGGGCAGCATCGACGAGATGCGGCTGTTCGCATTGGCCGCCGCGGTGTTGTAGAGCTTCGGCTTGTTGGTCGTCTGGCCGCCGAAGAAGGCGGCGTAGTCCGTGCCCTTGCAGTGCACTAGCGTGATGAAGCCGAGGTCGTTCAGCTCCTTCTCGCGCCGGTCCGTGATCGAGATCTCGGTCGGGCACTTGAGCGCGATGTCGCCCTCGTCGGTGCGGAAGGTGTGCGTCGGCAGGCCCTCGACCTTGCCGCCGCCCTCGACGCCACGGATCGCGGCGGTCCAGCCGTGCTGCGAGAAGGCGGAGGTGATGCGGTGGGTCAGCATCCAGGCGGCATTGCCCCACAGATACTTCTTGTGATCCCGGCCGTCCGTGTCCTCGACGAAGTTGACGCCCTCGACCGGCTTGGTGTCCGGCCCGTAGGGCAGACGCAGCAGGACGTGCGGCAGCGCCAGCGCGACGTAGCGCGAATCCTCGCTGTTGCGGAAAGACCGCCACTTGATCAGCTCGGCACTCTCGAAGATCTTCGAGAGGTCGCGCGGAACCCCCAGCTCGGTGAAGCCGTCCATGTCGAACAGCCGCGGGCTGGCGCCGGCGATGAAGGGCGCGTGAGCGGCGGCGGCGACGTTCGAGATCAGCTCGAGCAGCAGGATGTCCTGCGGATGCCGGCCGAACTCGTAGTCGCCCATCAGCATGCTGTAGGGATTGCCGCCGAAGGTGCCGTACTCTTCCTCGTACACCTTCTTGAACAGCGCGCTCTGGTCGAACTCGACGGCCTTCTCCAGGTCCTTCAGCAGCTCGCCCTTGGTGATGTTGAGCAGGCGCAGCTTCAGCATCGTCCCGGTCTCGGTGTTGAAGACCAGATAATGCAGGCCCCGCCAGCTCGCCTCGATGCGCTGGAACTCGGGGTCGTGCAGGATCTCGTTGAGCTGCGCGCTCAGCAGATCGTCGATCTCGGCGATGCGGTCGTTGATCATGGCGACGACGTCGCCGCTGACGGAACCACCTTCCTGCGCGAGAACGGAGTCGACGAACTCGCTCACGAGGTCGCGGGCATAGGCGCGCTGGCTTTCGTCGCGGGCCAGCTTGCCCTCTGTCATGATGCGCTCCAGCAGGGAGAGCGGCGCCGTGCCCTCACTGCCCGTGGCGTTCTCGGTTTCCTCAGCCATGGAAGCCTCTCATCGGATCTGGCCTGCGCCCCGGGGAGCGCGTGCGGCCGGTCGTCGGGTCAGGGATTGGGCGCTCGATCACTCGGGCGCCGGCGGATCGACGGGCTTGTCGCCACCGTCGGCACCGCCCCCGAGCTGCGTGCGCAGTTCCGAGCGGCTCTCGGTGTTCTCGACCACCGAGCGCAGCAGCGCGTCCAGGTCGTCGTTGCCGTCCAGCTTGGTCAGCAGGTCGCGCAGACGCTGGCGGGTGTCCAGCAGCGCCTTCAGCGCCGGCACCTGCTGCATCACCTCGACCGGACCGAAGTCGTCCATGTGCTTGAACTTCAATTCGGCGTTCAGCATGTCGTTGCCGTCGGGCTTCAGCCGGTTCGGCACGCGCAGGACCAGCCTCGGGCTGGCCGAGGAGAGGACATCGTTGAAATTGTCGCGATCGATCTCGACGAACTTCCGATCCTTCACCGGCGGCAGCGGCTCGGTCGGCTTGCCGGACAGGTCGGCCATGATGCCGACGATGAAGGGAAGCTCTTTCTTCTCGATCGCGTCGCCGATCTCCACGTCGTAGGTGATCTGCACGCGTGGCGGTCGGACTCTGCTGAGTTTATGCTGGGTGCTCTCGGCCATTGGGGTAACGCCTCGCTAGGTATTGCGGTCTAGTCCGGTTGAGCGTGACTGGCGGCAGTACACTTTATTTCATACTCCGTTCCTCCCGAATCTCCAAAGAAAAGCGCTTTTGGCGCGTATACAATCGAAAGATATCATCGCCCGCTCTTCTGCGCGTTTTCCGGTGGACCGAAGCCGAGCATGTCGAACACGCCGGAGAGGTCGTTGCGACCACGGCTGAGTTCGACGAGCAATTCGTGCAGCGGCATGCTGCCCCACGAGACCGCCCGCTGGATCAGGTAGGGGACGGGGCTGTGCGGCTCCGTCCGGAACAGGTATTCGGCCGCCTCGGCGAGCCGGTAATAGGCTTCTTCGCGCGAGCGGATCGGCCCCGGCCGGCCGGCGAGGACGACGTCGACCAGATCGTCGTCCTGCGTCTCGGGAACCGTGTCGTCCGGCAGGTCCTCGTCCTCGGGAAGCTCCATCACCATCGTCGGCTCCTCCCCCTTGTCACGCAGAACCGTGTCGATCCAGCCCAGGATGTCGATGAGCGTGTGCCGGACGGTTGCGAGACTCGGCGCTGCGGCGCCGCAGCTCTCGTCCAGCATTCGGCTCAACCCGTCGAGCGACGCCAGCCCGGCCGCGACCTGCATCCGCAGTTCCCGGTGAAACTCGACCGGGGTCGCGCGCGCGCTCGCCTCGAAGGCCGGCAGCAGCACCTGATGGTTCGCCTCCGCCAGCGCCGCCGCCTTCGGGTCGCGCGTGGTCACCGGGGAGAGGCGCTGGGCAATCCGGTACTGCGTCCAGCTGTAGGCATCCGTCTGATGCATGCCCGAACGGGTCAACGGGATCTGCTGGAGGACGGCCGGCAGCTTGGCATTGAGCCATTCCAGCGGCCCGATGCGCGACGACACGTCGTCATCCTCGACGGGCGGATGCAGGTCGTCCCAGAAGTTGCGGCAAAGTCCGGCGATCACTTCGATGCCGGGCTGCAGGCCGGCGAAGCCGTAACGCCAGACCAGCCCCTCGAGCAGCCAAGTGGCCACCTGCATGTCCTTCGACCGCTTCTCGAGGATGTCCTTGCATAGCGCGATGACCGCATCCCAATCGGCGCGTTTCGGGTTCGTCTTCCACACGCCCTGGGGCAAGGACGGATCGTCCTCGCGGCGTGCTTCCTTGACCGCGTCGTACTCCGTGCCGTAGCGCAGGAACTCGCCGGCCGGGTTCGTGCCGGGGATGGGCTCCAGGAGACGGGCGGGATCGAGGGCGATCGTGGCGGCCATTTCCGTTCTCCTCAGAACACGACCGCGAGGTCGGCTTCGGGCGCCCGATGCGGGAACTCCGGCAGGACGTGGCGGACGCGCTCCTTGCCGTCGGCCGTGGGCGAGGTGAGCGACAGGCGCACGAAGACGCGCGCGAGGCCGCTGACGCCCGCCGAGACGGTACCGTCCGGTTCGACGGCGGCGGTCGGCACCTCGAAGCGCAGCGTGTGCGGCTGAGGGTCCTGAAGCCGCTCGAAATCCGCCGGCTCCGCCCGGTGGGCCTGGAGTGCTCGCAGAAGAGACCAGCGGTTGCGATAGGCGAAGCCGGCGGTGCGGTCCTCGACGGCCGGACCGGCGGCCGGACCGGCGGCGGGACCGGAGGCGACCGGCCCGACCGGCGCGTCCTTCGCCCAGCGCAGCGACAGCGAAACGGGGATGCCGGGGCTCCAGCGGCCGGCGCGCGGGTCACGCCCGCGCACGAAGCGCTGCGCGCCGAGATCGAGCGCCCATTCGATGATCTGGTTGCCCTGGACCTCGCGGGCCCGGTTGACGCGGAAATCGACTTCCACCTCGAAGCCCGGCGGCATGTCGCCGGTCGGCGGGACCAGGAGCGGCGCCAGGAAGTCGCGCACGCCGGCCATCTGGCGCACGAAGCCGAGAGCCATGCGCGCGGCCGGGTCGACCTCCGCGCCGCGCTCCAAGCCCTGGCGCAAGCGCTCCTCGGCGGCGGTGAAGCGCACCAGGAACGCCGCGATCTCCGTCGGCTCGGCCTCGGGGGTGTCGGCACCCGCGTCGAACGGGGCGAACGGATAGCGCCCGGCAAGGGTCGCGTTGAAGTCGGCGACGAGGCGGTCGTAGTCCGACTGGACCGCCGACCCGGCGAGCCAGCGGCACTGCTCGAGAAGCTGGGTGCGCAGAACGTTGCGGCGCTCGATGAAGAAGTCGCCCGACCGCGCCTGGTCCGCTCCATCGAGCTTCTCGAAGCAATTGCCGGGGTTGATCGTGTCGAGTTCGAAGCGGATGAAGTGCTCGAGCATCGCCGTCGTGCTGAGCGGGCTGTTCGCCTGATAGCGCAGAAGCTCGGCCGCGAGGCGCTGCCATTTCGTCAGCACCGGCAGGGCACGCCAGGTGCCGCCCAGTTCGTCGCGCAGCAGGAAGTCGATCAGCGGGGTCGCCATCTCGGTCGTGAGATAGCCGAGGCGCCCGCGCATCGTGTCCAGGTACTGGGCCAGCACGATGTCGTCCTGCGCGCGGAAGCCGGCGGAAGTCGGGGCCTCGACGCCATCCCAGCGCCGGAAGCCGTCGATCGCCGCATAGGGCATTTCGCCCTCGGCGATCCCGTCGACGACGGTCAGCAATTGCAGCGCCTGCCGACCGGCAAGGTCGCGAAGCAGCGCGTAGGCATCGTCGAAGCCGAGCTGACGCATCACCGAGAGCAGGGCCAGCAAGGTCGGCGCGGCGGCGCGGAACTCACGTATCTCGCGCTGGATCGCCCCCTCGGCGGCCGGATCGAACAGATCGCCGGACCGCGGTTCCCGGATCTGCGCCGCCGCGATCTCCGTCAGCAGGTTCGAGCGCAGCCTCTGGCGGGCCAACCGCTCGACCACCGGACGGAACGTCGTCGGCACGTTGCGCAGGTCGCGGGCGAGAAACAGTTCGTAGTCGCGGTACAGCTCCAGCGCGTCGGCGAGCCGGTCGGTGCTCCATACCAGGCTCACCCCCGGACCGGCCGTGGCCGCCGGCTGGACCTCCGGCCGGGCCTCCATGAAACTATGCCCGAAGACCGGCCGCAGGCCTCCGGCCAGCGAGTGCAGGCCCGCCTCCAGACGCAGCCGGCCGTCGGCCGGATCGGCGAGGACCACCGGCCCGGTCAGCCGGGCACGGACACCAAGGATCGCCGAGCGCAACGCGGCGATGCGGTCGGCGGCGGCGACGCGCAGTTCCTCGGCGGCGGCGGGGCCGAAGAAGGGGGATGCCGACACCTCCGTCACCAGGGTCCGGAACTCGGGATCGGCCTCGGGCGAAGACAGCAGGATCCACTGGAACGCCGGATCGTCCAGCATCGTCCGGACCGCGACCAGCGCATCCATCAGACGCGCGAGCGCAGCACTGGTGTCGCCGCGCCGCGCCTGGACGCGCTCGACCTCGTCGATGGCGGCCGCCAGGGTGCGCACGCGCCCGGCGATCGACCCTTCCGGCGCCATGCGCCGCCCGACCGCCTCGTCCAGCCTGCGCAGCATCGTGCGGGCCCGCGTGGCATGGGGGGTCCGGTCGAAAGGCTCGATCTCGACCCGGTGCAGCGCCGCCGCGTAGAGGTCGGAGTTGGCGGCGAAACCATAGGAAAGCTGCACGCCGAACAGGTATTCCGCGAGCCTCGCCACTTCCGCGATCTCGCTGGTCCGCAGCTTCTCGAACGCGGTGGCGTTGACGTGGAGTTCGTCCATCATCTCGACGAACTCGTCGATGCGCCGGTAATCGGCGGCGGCGGCGAACGCGTATTCCTGCGATTCGGCCGTAGAGGTCGCCCGGCGGTCGAAATCCTCCAGGATCACCGTCGAGCGTTCCTCGAGCTTGGCGCGCATCGGATCGAGGATGATCTTGTCGAAGCCGAAGCTGAAATGGCCGACGACCCGGCTCTCCAGGCTCCCGGCCCAGGACGACGGAAGGAAGGTGAAGCGCAGCGAACGGCTCTCGATGCGGGCGAAATCACCGAGCAGCTTCTCCGCATGCTCTACCGAGAGGCGACTTGCCGAGACCTCGCGATGGCCGGCCGCCTCCGCCGCGATGATCACCTCGAGCGCCGGCGTCATCATCCGCAGTCCGGCGTCGAGCCGCCCCGCGGAGAACCACGCCCCTACGAACAGGATGAGGCCGAGCGCCGCGATGCCGACCTGTGCGGCGAGGACCTTGCGGTTTCGGGCGATCAGGCCGGTTGCGGCCGCTCTGGCGAGCCGCCGCTCGGAGAGGATCTTCTCCCCGAACAGGTCGGTCGCGAACAGCGGGCGCGGACGCGGCGCGTCGGCTAGGGCGGAAGGATCGTCGAGCAGGCCGGCCGGCACGAGCGCGCGCAACGAAGCCTGGGGCGCCGCCCCGGACCCGTCGCCGACGAAGTAGATGCCGCGCATGAAGAAGGCTTCGTGATACGCGGTGGCACGGAATATCCGGTCGAGATAGAGCTTGAGCGGCTCGGCCATGCGCCGGAACTCGCCCGGAAACAGGAACATGCCATCCGGGTCGGCGGGATCGTCCTGGGCGGCGGCGTTCTCGACATAGGTCCGCTGGAGCCGGACCCCGATCTCGGCGAAAGCTTCGTCCACGAGATGGCCGCCATAGGCCGCTTCGAGGTTGTTGCGGTTCGACCAGCCGAATATCTCGCGGCGGCGCTCGGGCGCGATCTGCTGCCAGTAGCCGCGGAAACCCGGGACGAGATCGGACTTGGTGACGACCACGTAGACCGGCAGCCGAAGGCCGATCTCCTGCTGCAGGTCCCATAGCCGCCGGTAGAGCGCCTCCCCCTTGGCGTGAAGGGCCTCGGGACCGGGCCGGTCCGGACCGACCAGATCCGTGCAGGGGATCGTCAGCACGATGCCGTCCAACGCCCGCTCCGGCCGGTGGCGCTGCAGCAAGCGCGTGAACTGGCGCCACCGGACGTCGTCGCCGCTCGAGCCGTCGGGATGAACAACGAGGTCACCCTGCAGGTCCAGCGCCACGCCCTTGTCGAAGAAATGCCAGGCGCATTCCGAAGGCGCGCCGGGTGCCGGGGTCGGGCCGAAAGGCCGGTCGAGTCCGACCGCGTCGAGCAGCGTCCCCTTTCCGGCCCCGGCTTCGCCCATCAGCAGCACCATCGGCGTCGCATAGCGCCAATGGCGCCCCGCGGCGGTACGGCGCAGCAGCGCCATGCCGCGCGCGAACTCCTCCGCCATCGTCCGCGCCGCGATCTTCGCCGGGAACGTAGCCGCCGCCGCCTTCGCGGAACCTGCACCTGCGGCGCCCGCGCCGGCAGCGGTCGAGGCGGCCGCACGCGCCCTTGCGCGCAGCTGGGAAACGATGACGACGACGATGACCGTCACCAGCACCGCGAGCGCCAGCAGAACGAGCGCCCAACCGATGGGAGAGGCGTAGCGGACGACGAGAGCCAGGAAGTCGGTCATGATCGTCTCAGCGCCTCGCCTGCGTTTCGCCGCGCTCGAGGATGCGCTCGACGTCCGAGGTACGATCCAGCCAGACGAGATGGGTCACGACGACGAACAGCGCGAGCATGGCCGCCAGCGTAGCCAGCCAGGGGCGGACATAGGGCAGGCGGATCAGCTTGCCCTCGCTCAGCGTCGTCGCGTAGGCCGCCGGGAACATGTGGTCCAGCTCGCTCCGGCCGGCATCCTGGTCATGCCTCGACACCGCGCGGGCGAGCCTCTGCCGGTAGCTGCGCAGTTCCCCCGCGTCCGTCGGCCGCCAAAGCCGGCCACGGAAACCGAGAGAGAGCGTCGCGAGATAGAGCGCCGCCAGCTCGGGATGGAGGCGGCCGTTCTCGGCGAGCAGCACGTCGAGGCGTTCGAAAACCCGCTCGCCCGCGACCTTGCTGCCGAACAGCGCGTTCTCGATCAGGAACTCGGTCCAGGAGTCGCGACCGTCCCAGTCGACGCGGTGCAACAGCAATTCGTCGGCGAGCGCCGCCATCAGGTACTGGGCCTCGCGGAACAGCTCGGCCCCGTAGGCCCCGCCCCGGGTCAGCGCGTCGATCGCCTGACGCTCGAGCAGCGAGCGCAGGCGGTAGTGGACGCGGCCCGCGAGTTCCGAACCGTCCGGCGCGTCGTCGCCCCGTTCGGCCAGACGGCCGCCGACCTCGAGCGCGTAGCGGACCCGCATCAGCTCGGCATGGAATTCCCGGAACTGCGCGAGGAGGCCGTATTCCGTTCCGTCCTTGGTGATGAGGGTCATCGCGCTCTCCGGTCCCGCTCGCCGCCTCAGCCCGCCCCGCCGGCGCGCGCGCCGCCGCCGCCGCCGCCGCCGGGGGTCGCGGGTACGTACAGGACGATCTCCGCCGGCTCGCGGGTCGCCGTGCGGTCGGCGGGATGCTGGATGCCCAGGACCTCGCCCGGCCTCACGAACTGGGCGTCGGCCGCGATACGGTAGAGCAGGACCCCGCGGCCCGGCACGACCTCCAGGTCCTCGTCGCGTTCGACGCGCTGACGCCGCGCACCGCGCACGCGGCGGCCGATCAGGCCGGCCACCAGCGTCTCCGACGCGATCAGGCATTCGGCCATCCAGGCCTCGACGTCGGCTTCGGACTGGCCGTTGCGCAGCCGCACGCCCACCAGCAGGTCGCGTTCCAGCCAAGCCTTGTCCATGCGCAGGTGGAAACGGTGCCCGTCATGGGTGAAGGTGATCGTCGAGTAGGCTTCCGACACGGCATCCAGCATCTGCAGGACGAAGCGAAGAACGGACGCGAAGGAGCGGTTCGGATCGAGATGGTCGTAGCGCTCGAAGATCGGCGGTATCAGGCCGGCCCCCAGCGGCGCCAGATGGCCCGCGATGCCGCACATCACCTTGAACAGGGTGAAGGGATGGGGCCTGCCCGCATTCAGCACGGCTTCGAGTTGCGGCAGGCCCGACACGAGGCACTGGATCGCGAAGCGCGACTCGATCAGCCCCGTCGCCCCGACCGATCCCGGCGGCGCGCGCAGCCGCTGGGCGAGGTGCGCCGCCTTCTCCCTGAGGCGGCGTGCGACCAGGCGGCACGCCTCCAGGCACGGCGAATCCGAAGGCAGGTAAGGCCGCGGCGGCTCGTAGTCGTCGATCTGGACCTGCTCGTTCCTGTAGGCGATCCGGGCGATCGGCAGGCCGACGAATTTCTGCGGCACCGGGTCGCCGACGTGAAGCGCCAGCTTGGGCCTGACCCGAGGCATGGGCTGGCCGTTGTCGCCGGTGTTCTCGTCCACGACCGCGGGGGTCTCGACCGAGCGGTAGCGCGCGAGTTCGCCCCCTTCGACGCAGGAACCGGGGCCGTAGCGGGGCACGACGACATGGACCGTCATCGGACCTTCCTGCAACGCGGGGATCAGCGGCTTGACCGAGGTCTCGAGGTCGCCGGCGCGGGCATCGGTCGGGTGGACGACGAGCAGGCCGTCCGGCAGCACGGCCTCCAGCGCGGTGACGCGCAGGATCCCGGTCAGCAGCAGCGCCTGGTCGAATTCGAGCCGGACCACACCGAAGGCGTAGGGGGACAGCAGGCCGAGACGATAGTCCAGCAACCCGTCCTGGCGCAGCCAAGACTGCTGGAAGTGATGCGGCCCGATCAGCATCCCCTCATGCCATTGTATCGGGTCTGGAACGGGTCCGAACTCGGTCATTGCTGTTTCCGCCGGGCGCCGGTCAAGAACGCGGCTCTATGGAGAAATCCTTCGGGCCGAGCAGGACCGCGAAACGCTCGAGACGGTCGACTCGGGCGCGATGCGCCCCCTCCGTGCCGTACTCGGCGAACACGAAGGCGCCAATGGCCTCTCCCGCCGATTCGGGAACGTCGAATCGAAGTCCTTTCTGACCTGGAACGACCTCGCGGGAGGCGATCGTTATTCCCGTCGGGAAGGCCAGGCGCAACTCGCCCCGGCGGCGGAACCAGTCGGATGCCGACAGATCGACGAGTTGCTTCACCAGTTCCGGGTCATGGGCGAGGACGATGTCGACCCGGATGGGATCGTCGCCGTTCGCGCCGGGCGCCACCTCCATCTCGATGACCCGGGTCTTGATCTCCGGATCGCCGAAGGCGCAGCCCGCGAGCAGGAGCACGGCCATGAATCCGCTTGTGAGGCCGCTCGCGACTCCCCGCCGCAGGCACCGCCCCCATTCTCCTGCCGCCGCGATACGTTCACTCACGCTCTGCACCATCATTGCGCGCGACATCACCACCAAAGGCTTACCCGAAAAGAACCCGGTATGCCATACCGAGTTGCCCTTGTTTTCATCGATGCGATCCGAAGTCACAAGGTTAGCAACCCGCAGGTGGAACGACTCGCTCGCTTCCGCCCGTTTCAGGGCAGCGGCAACTTCGACACCAGCGAGCGGAGCGCTTCGACGATCTTTTCGGTCAGGCTGCGGTGCTGCGCTTCGATCGCCTCGACGAGGCGGGCCTCGACTCCGGCGAGTTCCGACGCCTGTGCCGCCGCGAGGCGCTCGATCTTCTCGCCAAGTGCCCGGGTCTCGGCCGCGAGACGCTCCACCGCGGCGACGGACTCGGCGGCCGGAAACGGCGTCGCGGCGGCTCGCGGCGCCACGGGGGGCGGCAGCGAAGACCTGCCAGTCGCGGCCCATGACGTTGGCGGCGTCAGGTGGGTTCCGGGTGCCGTTTCGCCGTCCAGCCACTGACGGATCACGGGATAGCCGACGGCGAGTTCGGCGGATATGCGGCGATAGCTCCAGCCCTGGTCGCGCAGGCGCAGGGCCAGCACGCGCTGCTCGGCCCGCCCCAGCCGCCGCCCCAACCCGGCCGGACGAGGCCCAGCGAGATCCGGCATACCGGCGGTGACCGTGATGTAACCGTTCTCGCCTCTTGCCATACCGCTGGCCGCCTCCCATGCTGCGCCCGGCTGCGTCGTTCCTACCTTTCTCGCCCAATGGCAGGGGCGGAGCAAGTGATAACGGTCGGAATCGTCACGAACGCGGTACGCCTTCCGGCGAATCCCATGCCGACCGCCTTCCGCGGAGAGATGAACCTTGATCGAGCTGCTGCCCGCCCTGGCCCTGTTCGCGCTGTCGACCTCGATCACGCCCGGACCGAACAACATCATGCTGACGGCGTCCGGCGCCACTTTCGGGTTCCGCCGCACCGTGCCCCACATGATCGGGATTGGCATGGGCTTTCCCGTGATGTTGGTAGCGGTCGGGCTGGGACTCGCAGGCGTCTTCGCGACGTCGCCGGAGATCCACGCCTGGCTGCGATACGCCGGCATCGCCTACCTGCTCTATCTCGCGTGGCGGGTGGCGACCTCCGGGCGTGGCGCGGACGGGCAGGTGCGAGGACGTCCTCTCGGCGTGCTGCAGGCGGCGCTGTTCCAGTGGGTGAACCCGAAGTCCTGGGTGATGGCAATCGGCGCCGTAACGACCTACACGACCTTCGGCGGCTCGCTCCTCGGCGAGGTGGCGCTGATCGCGGCCGTCTACGTCGTGATCGGCACCCCCTGCATGGTGCTGTGGGCGGCGTTCGGAACGGCGCTGTCGCGGCGCCTCGCCAATCCGCGCGCGCTACGCGCCTTCAACGTGAGCATGGCCCTGCTGATGGTGGGATCCGTGCTGCCGATGGCGCTCGCCTGACCCGACGCCGAGTCCGTCTCGTCCCCGGAACGTCCTCGAGGTCTAGACCATGTCCCTGCTGTTCCTGTCGACCACCGACTCGCCCGATCCCTGGGTCGAGGAGTTCCGCCGCCAGATGCCCGAGCTCGACCTCCGGGTCTGGCCCGAGACCGGCGATCCTCACGACATCCGCTACGCGCTCGTGTGGAAGCCGCCGCCGGGCGAACTGCGCAGGTTGCCGGCCCTGGAGGTCATGTTCTCGCTGGGTGCCGGCGTCGACGCGCTGCTCGGCGACCCGGAACTGCCGGACCTGCCGCTGGTCCGCATGGTCGAGCACGGGCTGACCGAGGGAATGGCCGAGTACGTCGCGCTGCAGGCGCTCTACTGGCATCGCAACATGCACGCCTATCTCGCCAGCCAGCGTGGCGGGGTCTGGCAGCCTCTGCCCGAACGGCTCGCGCGCGAACGGCGGGTCGGCATACTCGGACTTGGCGAACTGGGCTCCGCCGCCGCCCGGACGCTGGCCGGACTCGGCTTCGACGCGGCCGGCTGGAGCCGGACGCAACGCCAGTTGCCGGGGATCGCCTGCCTGCACGGCCGAGACGGCCTGGATACGCTGCTGGCACGCAGCGAGATCCTGGTCTGCCTGCTGCCGCTGACGCCCGAGACGCGCGGCATCCTGGATGCGCGGACGTTCTCGCGGCTGCCGCGGGGGGCGGTCGTGATCAACGCCGCGCGGGGCGCCCACGTCGTGGATGCCGATCTCCTGGAAGCGCTCGCGTCCGGCCGGCTCGCCGGCGCCAGCCTCGACGTCTTCACCCGAGAGCCGCTGCCGCCCGACCACCCGTTCTGGAGCCACCCCGCCATCGTCGTGACGCCGCATGCGGCCGCGCCGACCCACGCGCGGACCGCGACCGCCAGCGTGGTCGAACAGATCCGGCGCCATCGCGCCGGCCTGCCGCTGACCAACCTCGTCGACCGCAGCCGCGGCTACTGAGGGCGTGAGGGCGGCGCCTGCCCCTATCCGCTGGCCGGACCCGCCAGCTCGGCCAGTCGGTCGGGCGGAAGCGGGACGTCCGAGCGGACATGGACGGTGCGCTGCGGGAAGGGGATCTCGACCCCCCTCTCGTCGAAGCGCTTCTTGAGCCGGCGGTTGAACTCCCGGCCGACGCCCCATTGCTGGCTGGGGCGCGTCTTGAAGCGCGCCTTGATGATCACCGCGCTGTCGGCAAACCTGTCGACGCCCAGTACCTCGATCGGCTCCAGGATCAAGCCGGAGAAGACAGGGTCCTGCTGCAGTTCCCCACCCAGTTCCCTGACGATGTCGACGACCCGGTCCGAATCCTCGTCATAGGCGATGGAGATGTCGAAGACGTAGAAGGAGAAGTCCTTCGTCAGGTTCTTCACCGAGGCGACCTGGCTGAACGGCACCGCATGGACCGTTCCGGTCAGGTCGCGCAGGCGGATGGTGCGGATCGATATCGCCTCGACGACGCCGCTATGTCCATTGCCGACATCGACGACGTCGCCGACCGAGATCGTGTCCTCGAACAGGATGAACATCCCGGTGATGACGTCCTTGACCAAGGTCTGGGAGCCGAAGCCGACCGCAAGCCCGATCACGCCGGCACCGGCCAGGAGCGGGGCTATGTCGAGGCCGATCTCGGAAAGCAGGATCAGGACGACGACCGCGACGAGGACGACCAGGAAGGCGTTGCGAAGCAGCGGCAAGAGCGTGCGCACGCGCGCGCTGCGCTGGACGGTACCACCATCCGCGCCGCGGCCGGTCAGGTACCGCTCGATCATGTTGCTGACGACCTCCCAGGCGAGGACGGCGATCACCAGCACCAGCATGATCGAGAACAGGCTGCTCAGCAGACGGGCGCCGAACGGCGTTTCGATCCAGCCGAAGCCGTCGAGCCCCCAGGCGTCGAGCACGGCGAGAAGGGCGATGAGCCAGACCACCGTCTTGAGCCCCCGCTCGAGCATGGGAACGTACCGGTTCGCACGCTCGTCCAGCTTCGGGAACTGAGCCTTCAGCTCGGGCGAGATCGCGAAACCGCGCCGCAGTACCCGGTCGAGCACCGTCACCAGCAGGCGCGCGACGATCACGGTGACGATCGTACCCACGGTCGCCCGCACCATGAACTCGAAACCGCCGTGAATTCCCAGCGCCAGGATCGCGTATGCGAACAGGACGTAGAGGACGGCGAGCACGTGCCAGACATCGGCGAAACGCCGGCGCGCCGTGCGCAACGTCATGCTGCGGCGTCCCTCGGCGATCTCCGTCGCCTCGACCCCGCCGTTCTGACCGCCGCTGATCGGGTTGCCGCGCAGCCAGGTCGCGACATGGCTGCGGTTCTGCATGATCAGGATCACCAGCATGATCGTGACGACCAGCCCGACCAGCTTCAGCAGGGCGAGATAGGCGGCCTCGGGAAGCCCCAGCAGCGATGCCGTCTCACCGATGAGATAGCCGTAGACGGCCGTGAAGGCGATCCGGCGCACCCAGATGTACAGGTAGTGCGCCGTCTCGTCCGCCATGGGGGGAAGCCGCAGCCCGGGAGCCTGCGGGGCGAGGAGGGCCCGCGTCGCCACCAGCACCAGTCCGATCAGGATGTGAGCGTTGATGACCAGCAGTGCAGCGAGCCGGCTCACCCGTGGCGGGTCGGTTATCGACAGCATGCCGTAACCGGCGAGCGCGAAGGCGACGATCGGCACGATCTCGATGACCATGCGGCCGAGCAGCAGGGGGACGCGGGCGAGCGTCCGGCGCGGCATCTGTCGCTCCAAGGCGCCGCGGGGTCCACGCAGGAGACGCTCGGCCGCACCGGCTGCCAGGAAACCCGCGACGATCACGCCGGCGAGCTGGAGGCCGAGCTCGATCCACTCGTCGTGCCGCCAGTCGTCCGTGACCTGACGCCGCGCCCAGTCCAGCGCGACCGGGAGGTCGCGGAACGCCGCCCCGGCGGCGACGAGTTGGCGGCTCAGCGCCGCGACCCGCTCGGACAGGAATTCGAGCGTGCGCGCGCCGAGCGCGCCGGGCACCGGTTCCGCCTGGTCCTGGATAGCCAGCAGCGCGCGCAACCGTGCAGTCAGCTTCTCGCGCTCGGCAGGGTCCTCCAGCGCGGCGAGCAGCCCGCGCAGTTCGGCGGCATCCGCCTCGATCGTCGCTGCGGCGGGGGCTGGCGCTTCCGGCGTCTGGGACCGGCCCGGCGCCGGTGCGAGCACGACGAAGGCCAGCAGCAGCAACGGGAGAAGCGGACGCAGCGACCACAGCGGCCGCAGGGATTTGAAGTCAATCATGGTGGGACGGCATCGGGACTGGTTCTGGCGGGCGTTCGGGCACGTTACCCCGTTCGGACGCGGGAGGCCACCCTCCGGGGCCGGACGGGATACTGGATCGAATTCCGAAAAAGGCCAGCCCTCAATAGAGGCGGCCCGCCCCTTCCGGCGCGACGTCGACCACCCGCTCATGGGCGCGCAGGCGGCGAACCAGGTCCTCGGCCAATCCCTCCCCGGGCTGCTCGCGTTCCAGACCGACCTCGATCGTGACCGCGTTGACCCCGTTCGCCGTGGCGACGGAGGAAAGCTGGCGGGCTTGGCCGTAGTCCTGGACCACCCCCTGCATCGCGTCCTCGAACGACGGATCGCGCTCGCCTTCGTAGGTGTAGACCAGTCTCATCGTCCGCCCTCCCGGCCTCCTCTCGCCTCGCATGCAACAGGGCGGCAGGAACGCCGTTCCCGCCGCCCGCGTCGCTCAGGCGGCCCGGATCTGGGAGAGGAAGCGTTCGACCTGCCCGCGCAGTTCTTCGGCCCGGCCCGTCACGTCGGCCGCCGCCGCCAGGACGCGGGCCGCGGACTCCCCCGTCTGCCCCGACGCCTGCGTCACCCGGGCCATGCCGGCCGAGGCCCGCCCGGTGCCGGCCGCGGCACGGTTGACGTTGCGGGCGATCTCCTCGGTCGCCGATCCCTGCTGCTCGACCGCTGCCGCGATCTGGGCGGTGATGCCGTCTATGGCCGAGATGGTGCTGCCGATCCCCTGGATCGCCCCGACGGCGTCCTTGGTGACCGACTGCATGGCTCCGATCTGGGTCGATATCTCCTCGGTCGCCCTGGCGGTCTGGGTCGCGAGGTTCTTGACCTCGCTCGCGACGACGGCGAAGCCCTTTCCGGCCTCCCCGGCCCGCGCCGCCTCGATCGTCGCGTTCAGGGCGAGCAGGTTCGTCTGGCCGGCGATCTCGCCAATCAGTCGGACGACCTCGCCGATCTTCAGGGCTGCGTCCTCCAGCCCACGCATGGTCGCATCCGTACGCTCGGCATCGGCGACCGCAACCCGGGCGATGCGCGCGGACTCGTTCACCTGGCGACCGATCTCGGAGATCGATGCGGACAGCTCCTCCGCCGCCGCGGCGGCGGTCTGGACGCCGGAACTGGCCTCCTCGCTGGCATCGGCAACCGTCCTGGCCTCGCTGGCGGCACGATCGGCTGTCCCGGCCATGGAGTTCGCCGTCTCATGCATCTCGCCCGCCGAGGCCGAGACCCGCTCGACGACCGCCATCACCTCGGCCTCGAACCGGTCGGCAAGGCCGAGCCGCGCGGAACGCCGTTCTTCCGAGGCCCGGCGCCGTTCCTGCTCGGCGCGCGCCTCGGCCGCCCGCATCTCGATCGCGTTGCCGCGGAACACCTCCAGCGCCCTCGACATCTCCGCGATCTCGTCGCGTCCGCCCCGCGGGGTCGCCGCGTCGAGATCGCCGTCGGCGATGCGGCGCATCGCGAGCGCCAGCGCGTGCATGCGCCCGGCGACGGACCGGCCGACATAGAGCCACACAATCAGCCCGGCGGCGAGAAGGCTGGCACCGGCGATCGCGAGCATCAGCAGGCGACCCTGCCCGACCGCCTCGCCGACCTGCCCTGCGGCCGTGTCGGCATCGGCCTGCGAGGCGGCGACCAGGACGCGTACCGCCTCACCGAGTTCGGTCGCGAGCGCGCGGCTCTCGGCGAGCAGCGCGGCCGACGCCTCGGTCGCGCGCAATTCCGACGTCCGCAGCGCGAACACGCCGTCGGCACCGCTGCCGAAGGCGACGAGCCGCTCGGCCACCGGGCTCAGCCGTGCCGCCGTATCGGCGGGAACGAAGGCAAGGCTGGCGACGAAGTCTCCCGCCGCCGCGTCGAAGCGCCGGGCCAGCGGACCGAGTACGTCGAGGCTCCGGGCGTTCACGCCTTCGTTGAGGAGGCCGGCGACGAGGTTGCCGGACGCCTCCAGTTCCAGATAGCCGCTGAATTCCGGCAAGCCCCGGTCGACGAGCGAGGAGATCGCCTCCTCTGCCCGGCGCGTCAGGTCGTCGCCCGCCGCCCCGATGCGCTCGCGCGCGCCAGCGACCAATGGCTGGAGCGCCTCGTGAAGCTGGCCTTCGATGCCGGCCGCCTCGTCGGCCAGGGATGCGACGCTCCGGGTAAGGGCGAACGGATTGATCAGTTCGTCCCGGCGCAGCACGAAGATGGACCCCTCGCCCCGGCCGACGGCGACCAGGTCGCGCACGAGCGGAACGACGGCGTCGCCGCCCGGCATGCGAGCGACCCGGTCGGTGGCCGCGTCTATCCGCGCGGCGACGGCCTCGAACTCCGCCGCGGCGGCTTCCAGGTCGTCGATCCTGTCCCAGAGCGCCACGCGCACGATCGCATTGGCCAGCGCCGCGACGTCCGCGCGCAGTTCGAAAGCGGCGATCAGGTCGGCCGACGCCTCACCCGTCAAGCGGGAAACGGCCACCGAAGTCAGGACGTTGATGTCGCCCGCCCTGCCCCTCAGGTCGTCACCCGCCGCGAGAACGAGCGGGTCCAGGGCTTCCAGCAGCTCCGCATGAGCATTCGCGATCTCGGGCACGAGACGCTCCAACTGGCCGCGCAGTTCGATCCGCCGGGCGACCGTCCCGCCGAGTTCCTGAAGCTTGCCGTCCATGGCAGAGGCACGGGCGGCGAGGCCGTCGACGCCTTCGGCTCCGCGCGCGGCAAGCGTGTCGATCAGCGCGGCGAGGCTTGCCGAGCGGGCGCCGAGCCCGTCCAGCAGACGCCGCCGCTCGGTCTCGTCGTGGGCCGCGTCGAGCACGGGGGCCGCCGCAGCGATCGCGGCGCTCTCCTCGGCGAGCTGGCGCGCGGCGGACATGGCCGGCAGGCTGTCCTGCGTTATCGCATCCAGCCGCCCCTCCACCGTCTGGTACGAGAGCAGGGCGACCGCGGCCGAGACCACCGTCATCGCCGCGACCACCCCGAAAGCCAGCAACAGCTTGGCGCGGATGCCGAACCGGCCCCCGGCCGTCTGCGGCTTGACGCCCCGCGATGCATCTTGCGTCATCGTTCTCGATGCCTCCTCGTTCTCGCGGGGAATCCCCGCCGCCAACATCTCGTCTCCCGCGAACGTGCGCGTCCCCGGCAGCCGCCCGCATTCGTGGCAGGCGCGCCACCAGTATACCTGAATATTCCCATATGCGCGCCTGGGCTGTGGCGTCGGGCCGCGCATGCCGATTTCTTCACGGCCTACACCTCCCTTGCGGCACCTGACTCGCCGGCACGTCACGGAGCACGGCGCTCCACGGGACCGACCATCCTCCTCGCCCCGTGACTTTTCCGCGGCAGCCGAGTATCGCGTGCCATTTTTATTTCGGTCGTTGATGAATTGGCCCGCTGCTCTATCTTGGATAGTCCCGGAAAACTTGACCTCAAACCTGAATGGCCGTACGATTTTTCTGTCTTTGTCATGAAGACGGATACGCAGCAGACACAATGACGCGCTGCAAAGTCGTCGATGTCGCACCCGCGCTGGGGTATCGGCCGGGTCGCCACCTACCGGCCAGCACGCAGTCCTTGCGCGAAAGGGACGAATGGCCTTATTAAAAATAAAATGTACCGAAACATTCTCGTGCCGTCGGCCGGCACGCGCGGTACGCCATCGCAGGGCGCCTTCACGGCGCGGAGAGTGGGGGCGCATGGTCCGGTTTGCGTGGAACGGGAGTTGGGAATGACGCAGCTTCACCGTCCGCGTGACAACCGTCCGGCACGCGACTGGGTGCGCGTCAAACCCGGCGAGAAGGCGACCGCCGTTCCCGAACGGCCGCAGCACGACGACGAAAGACTCCTGGCCCTCCTGCATTCCGCCAAGCGCGAGCTCCAGGGCTTGCGGCTCGTCCACCTGCACCTGTCGCTCCTGAAGGACAAGAACTACGGCGACGTCGGCGCAATCCGCCGCGCGTTCCAGGACATCTCCGAGAACTCCGCCTTCCTCCAGATCTTCAGCCTGTCGAACGACGACGTGCTGATCCTCTACAAGGGGATCAAGTTCTCGAGCATCACCGACGTCTGCCAGAAGATCGAGAAGCTTCTCCTCTCGCGCACCCAGGCTACGGGGCCGAATCCCTACAAGGAGGATTCGCTCTACTCGATCATGGAGCTGTCGCTCAACTTCGTGAACGTGATCCGGTTCATCGAGGGGTTGGGACAGGACGGCGGCAGCGAGGGCGGCAAGCACAAGACGAAGCCGCCCATCACTATCGAGGAGCTGGCCAAGATCGAACGGCAGATGGCGATCTTCGACCTGTCGCCGTTCATGCTGAACCAGCCGGTCGTCAACCTGCGCTCCGAAGACCGCAACGAGCGGGAGTATTTCGAGCTCTACATCGCCGTCAAGACGCTAGAGGAACGCCTCAGTCCGGACTTCGACATCACCGCCAACCGGTGGCTGTTCAACTACTTCACCGCGAACCTGGACAACTCCGTCCTCAAGGCCCTCAACTACGGCGTCGATTTCCTGAAGGGACAACGTATCGGTCTCAACCTGAACCTTACGACGGTGATGTCGGCGGCCTTCGTCAAGTTCGACGAGCGGCTGACGGCCGAGCTGCGCGACAACGTGGTTCTGGAGATCAACAAGTCCGACCTGGTCGAGAACGAAGCGCTGTACCGGGAGGTCGTGGATTTCGCCAGCCAGCGCGGCTACAAGATCTGCATCGACGGCCTGACGCCGTTCTGGGTCACGCACATGGACCTGGAATACATGGCCGCCGACTACGCGAAGATCTTCTGGTCGCCCGACTTCCAGGAAATGAGCGAGGAGGAGCTTGCCTCCTTCGGCGACCGCATCTCCCAGCAGGAGAATTGCCGCTTCATCCTGGCGCGCTGCGGCACGGTGTCGGGCCTGCTGTTCGCCTACAAGCACGGGATCGACCTCGTGCAGGGCCGCATGGTCGACAACATCCTGCGCAAGGGCGTCAACCTTGCGGACGCCATCAAGACCGCCAAGGTGATGGACGACGAATAGGCCGGGGTTTCAGGCGACCGAGCGGGCGCGCCCTGCGCGCACGAGAGAAGTCACGACCTGCTCCAGCCCGGACCGCTCGGGCCGCCAGCCCAGAGCGGCGGATGCGCGCCCGGCGAGCGGTACCGGCCAAGGCGGGAGAACTTCCGTCCCCACCGGCGGTGCCAGCCGGCGCCCGGTAGCCCGTCCGACGGCGGCCAGCACTTCTTCCGGCGTGTTGCCGCGTCCCGTGCCGAGATTGAGCACCAGCGTCCGTCCGCCGGCCAGCAGGTGACCCAAACTCCGCGCCATCCCCTCGGCGGCATCCACGACGTGCAGGTAGTCGCTGGTCCGGAAGTCCGACCCCGCCGCGAGCGCGCCCGCACCGGCAAGGGCGGCGGAGACCGCCCGGGCCAGGAGGTGGCCGCCGGGCATCGGCGCCCCCTCGAGCACCCCCGCGGGCACCGTCGGATCGGCGCCCGCGAGCGGCGGCAGGCGCAGGCACGCCGTGCGCATGTCGTAGGCGACACCGGCGTCGAGCAGCATGCGCTCGACGATCATCTTGGCCGTCGCCGCGGGTCCGGCCGGCGCCAGCGGGGCATCCTCGTCGACCGGCTGGTCGGGAGTGCCGTAGACGCTGGCGCAGCCCGCTGCGGCAATGCGGCGGACCTCATGGTCCTGCATGGCTTCCAGCAGCGCCAGCGCCCCGCCGACGTCGCAGGCATAGCGACGGCCGGGGACGGCATCGCGCGATCCGGCGCAATGCGCCACGGCATCGGGGCGGTACAGCGTGAGCGCACGGCTCAGGGCGGTGCGGTCGCGCAGATCGCCGACCACGAGCGGTCCCCAGCGCACGCAGGCCGTATCGCCCGTGACCAAGCTGTCGAACGTGACCGGCAAATGGCCGTCGGCGGCCAGCCTGCGGCACAGGTGGCTGCCGAGATAACCGGCACCGCCGGTGACGAGAATGGTCGCCATGTGTCCTCCCGAAGCACCCCAGGTGCTGCCGACGTTAACGGCCGGCGGACGCGATCGGAACCGGAGGGGACGAGGTACCTTGCTCGACCCGCTTTCCCACTCGACCGTCGCGCCGACCCGAGCGATGCTCGCGCCGGATCGAACCGCGGGGAAGACTGCCGGTGACACCGTTGCTGCTGCTGATCCTGCTCGGCTTCAACGGCGCCGTCTATCTCGTCTTGGGGCGGATCGCCGTGACCGGCGGCGCGAACGGGTTGCTCCTGGCGCTGTGCCAGGCCGCGGCCGGTGCGGCCGTGCTCTGGCCCGCCTGCGCGATGCGCGGGGAACGCCTCGGCGTCGATGCCCGCACCCTTGGCTTCTATGCCGGCGGCGCCTTGATCGGCATCGTGCTGCCGGCCGTCGCGGCCTTCGCCGCCCTGCCGCATGTCGGCGCCGGGCTGATGGCGACGACGATCGCCACCAGCCCCGTCTTCACGACCCTGATCGCCCATGCGGCCGGGGTCGAACGGTTCGGGCTGCGCCGCGGCATCGGCGTCGCCTGCACCTTCGCCGGAGCGGTGCTGATCGTCGGCGGGCCCGAAGCGGACGGACAGCGCGACCCGTTCTGGCTCGCGGTCGGATTGCTCGCGCCATTCTTCCTCGCTTGCGGCAACGTCTTCCGCACGCGGTTCTGGCCGCGGGGCCACAGCGCCTTCCAGGTCGGCGCGGGCATCGGCCTCGCCGGCGTGATCGTGGCGACGCCACTGGCTCTCGCTTCGGGCGCCGTCGCGGCCGTCGCCGGGCTCGGCCTCGCGCCCGGCATGGCACTCGCGGGCTTCATTGCCGTGAACGGATTGAACGCGCTGCCCTACTACCGGCTCCAGCAGATCGCCGGGCCGGTCTATCTGAGCCTGCTGGGCCACGTCGTGGCGGTGTTCGGCGTCCTGCTCGGCGCCCTTGCCCTAGGCGAGCGCTACGGCCCCTGGGAACTGGCCGGCGTGGCGCTGGTGCTGGCCGGCGTCGCCGCCGTCACCCGCCGGCCCGGCGCGCGGAAGCCGCTCACCCCCTAGGGGCATGCTTGTTCAAGATCCGCTGCAGGGTGCGGCGATGCATCTTCAGGCGGCGCGCCGTCTCCGACACGTTGCGGTCGCACTGCTCGAAGACGCGCTGGATATGCTCCCAACGGACCCGGTCCGCGGACATCGGGTTCTCCGGCGGCGGCGGCAGGGGGCGTCCGTCGGCCAGCAGCGCGGCCTCGACCGCATCGGCATCGGCCGGCTTCGGCAGGTAGTCGACCGCCCCCGCCTTCACCGCGGCGACGGCGGTCGCGATGTTGCCGTAGCCGGTCAGCACGACGATGCGGGCATCGGGGCGCGCATCGCGCAGCGCCGCCACGACGTCGAGGCCGCTGCCGTCGCCGAGGCGCAGGTCGACGACCGCGAAGGACGGGGCCGCCTCGTGCGCGATCTCGATACCCGCGGCGACGCTGTCGACGGCGACCACGTCGAAGCCTCGCTTCTCCATCGCGCGGGCCAGCCGGTTGCGGAACGGTGCGTCGTCGTCGACGACCAGCAGGCTGCGGGACGCGTCGCCGGTGAAGGTCAGCTTGACGCCGTCGCCGTTCTGGGAGCTGTCGGAGGTCATGGCCGTCCCCGTATCAGGCTTTCGCATCGAATATCGGCGGTTGCCAACGTACGACAACGCTCGCACCGCCGCTACGGCTATTGGTGAAGCTCACCTCCGCGCCCGTGCGCTCGAGCAGCGTCTCGGCGATGAAGATGCCGAGCCCCATATGCCCGCGCCCCTCGGCGCGCGAGGATATGTAGGGTTCGCCGATGCGTGCGAGCAGCCCGGGCGGGAACCCCGGCCCGTCGTCGGTGACGCTCACGGTCAGCCGGTCCTGGTCCCATTCCATGCGCACCACCACCTGCGTATGGGCGAACTGCATCGCGTTCTGCACGAGGTTGCCGAGGCCGTGGATGATCTCGGGACTGCGCCGGACCATGGGAAGCGACGACACTTCCGCTCCGCCGGCGGGGTGGCCGGCGGGGTGGCCGGCGGGGTGGCGCGAGGCGTGCTCCTCGATCCGCAGCTCGACATGGGGCAGCTTGTGCGGCGCCGCGGCAGCCTCGATCAGGGCGCGCAGCGGCAGCCGGTCGTAAGGCTCGCCACCCTCGGCCTCGGGCTTGCGCGACAGATCGGCCAGGATGTCGCGGCAGCGTACGGCTTGGCTCTGCAGGAGGGCGATGTCCTCGGCCAGCGGGTCGTCGGGCGGCACCTCGCGCGCCAGTTCCTTGGCGACCAGGCTGATCGTGCCCAGCGGCGTGCCGAGCTCGTGCGCGGCGGCCGCGGCCAGCGCGCCCAGCGCCGACAGCTTCTGCTCGCGCGCGAGCGCCATCTGGCTGGCGGACAGCGCGTCCGAGATCCGCCGCGCCTCCTGCGCGACGCTCCAGACATAACCGGTGATGAAGATCGCCGAGATCGTGAGCGCCAGCCAGGTGCCGAGCGAGAACAGCGGCGGCAGCGTCAGCGGCCCGCCCGGCCAGGGCAGCGGGAAGCGCCACAGGGCGAGCGCCGTGAGGCAGGCGAGCGCCAGCAGCGTGAGGCCGGCGACGGCGTTGCGCGACAGGATCGTCGCCGCGACCGTGAGCGGCGCCAGGATCAGGACGGCGAACGGGTTGTGGAGCCCGCCCGTGAGATAGAGCAGCAGCGAGAGCTGGAGCAGGTCGTAGCCGAGATAGAGCGCCGCATCCCGGTCGGCGAGGCGCGGCCGCGCCTTGCGTTGCGCGAGCGCCGCCAGGTTCAGCAGCACCGACGCGCCGATCGCCGCCAGCACCGGGCCGAGCGGCAGCGCCACGCCGAGGCCGAACTGCACCACGAGGACCGCGGTGAGCTGGCCTGCGATCGCGATCCAGCGGATCAGGATCAGCGTGCGCAACGTGACGCGCCCGTCGATCGCGGCCCCCGGGCGAAGGCTGCGCTCGGCGGTGTCGGCGTCGGTCATGGCGGGGCGGCTCCGGCGGATGCAGGCAGGCGGACGCCGGCTTGTAGCGCGAAGCGGCCCGCCGCGTCCAGGAGCGGCGGGCCGCGCCTCAGGCCGGCACCCGGCCGTTGCCCGCGCCGCGCCGGTCGCCCAGCGGCAGCACGAGGACGCCCGCGACCGCCGCCAGCGCGGTCGAGGATATCCAGACCCAGGCGTAGCCGTCGGTCATCTGGAACAGTACGCCCGCCCCGTACGCGGCAGCCGCCGCGCCGACCGCGTGGCCCGCCGAGATCAGTCCCATCGCGAGGCCCATCGCCCGCGTCCCCAGATGGGTGGCGACGAGGCTCGCCGTCACCGGCACCGTGGCGTAGTCGAACAGACCGAAGACGACGGCGAACAGGTACAGCAGCGAGACGTCCGACCCGATGTTCATCAGGAGCACGAAGCTGGCCGCCCGCAGCAGGTAGATGGCGCCCAGCAGCAGCGGCCGGTCCATGCGGTCCGCCAGCCAGCCGGCCAGGATCATGCCGCAGAGATTGACGGCCGAAAGCACGCCGAAGGCGGTCGCCCCGGTCACCGGCGCGAAACCGCAGAACGACGCGTAGGGCAGGAAATGCACCTCGATGACCCCCGCCGTCGTGAAGCCGCACAGCGTGAAGCTCCAGAACAGGGCGTGGAAGACCGGGCTCCTCGCCAGCGCGCGGAGCTGCGTGCCGACGCCGACCGCGTCGGAAACCCTCGGCGCCGAGGCGCCGGCGGCCCTGGTCCGGCCGTTGCGCATCGTCGCGAGGAGGAGGCCCAGGACCATGGCGGCGACGCCGACGGAAGCGAGGCTGAAGCGCCACCCCGCCGCCTGCAGGACGAGGCCGAGGAACGGGATCACGAGGAGCTGGCCCGCCGACGCGCCCGAGGTGGCGATGCCCGTCGCGAGCCCGCGCCTGGTCCCCGCCCCCGGTGCCACGGCCGTTGCCGCCACGTGCATCGCGACGACGCCGAAACCGATCGCGGAGACCCCGACCCAGGAGGCGGCGACCAGCAGGGGGGCGGACGACACCGAGGCCAGCAGCAGACCGGCCCCCACGACGACGAGGCCGGCCGCCAGCAGCGTGACCGCGCCGAACCGGTCGGCCAGATGGCCCGCCGCCGGGGCCAGGAACGCCATGACGATCAGCATCGAGGCGCCGACCGCCGAGCCGAACTCGCGCGAGACCGAAAGGTCCGCCTCCCAGAACGGCATCACGAGGCCGAGCGTCGAGCGCGCCGAGAAGGACACCGCCAGGGCGAGGAAGCAGAAGAAGACGAGGACCCAGTCCGGCGTCGCCGCCTCGGCACCCACCGCCGGACCGGTACGAGTTCCGCCCACTCCCATGACCCCTGCCTCCGCTTTTCGTCCCAGTACGACGGACGACTTTCCGGCCACAGGCGCAACGGGTGCAAATCAGTTTTTCTGCGCACTCGCGTTAGCTGGACTGATGCCAGAATGCATTCTGTAACAAAATTGCGCCAAACCGGAAAACCCGATCCCAGGGATGGCGGGCATGCGGCCGGCCCCCCTGGCGGCGCGGCGCGGGAGCGCTCATATTCGCGCCATGACCAGCAAAGAGCCTTCGGATACGGGTCCGGCGATCGAAGTCGCGGACCTGACCAAGACCTTCGGCCCGACGGTCGCGGTCGACCACCTCTCCTTCCAGGTCCGCGGCGGCGCCATCTGCGGCCTGCTCGGCGGGAACGGCGCCGGCAAGACGACCACGATCTCCATGCTGCTCGGACTGCTGCTGCCGTCCTCGGGTTCCGTGCGCGTGCTCGGCCAGGACATGCTGCGCCACCGCCACCGCGTGCTGCCGCACATGAACTTCTCCTCGCCCTATGTCGATCTCCCGCACCGGCTGACGGTCCGCGAGAACCTGGCGGTCTACGCCCGGCTCTACGGGCTGCGCCAGGTCGGGGCGCGCATCGCCGAACTCGCCCATGCCCTGGACGTCGAGCGGCTGCTGGACCGGGAGACGGGCAAGCTCTCGGCCGGGCAGAAGACGCGGGTGGCGCTCGCCAAGGCGCTGCTCAACGCGCCGAAGGTGCTGCTGCTCGACGAGCCGACAGCCAGCCTCGACCCCGACACGGCCGACTGGATCCGGACGTATCTCGAGGATTACCGCCGGGAGACCGGCGCCACGATCCTGCTGGCCAGCCACAACATGCTCGAGGTCGAGCGGCTGTGCTCGGACGTGCTGATGATGCGGACGGGCCGGATCGTCGACCGCGGCACGCCGGAGGAACTGCTCTCGCGCTACGGCCGGGAGAGCCTGGAGGAGGTGTTCCTCGACATCGCGCGCGAGCGCCGCAAGGGAGTGGCCGATGCAGCGGAGTGAGCTTGCCGCCCATGCCGGCCGGGCGGTGCGGACCGGGTTCTCGCCGGGGCGCATCGGCGCGATGGTGCTGCGCTACTGGTACCTGCTGCGCGGCTCCTGGCCGCGCCTGCTCGAACTCGCCTACTGGCCGACGATGCAGATGGTCCTGTGGGGCTTCATCAGCCAGTTCCTGGCCGGAAACAGCGACTGGGTCGCCCAGGGTGCCGGCGTGCTGATCGCGGCGGTGCTGCTTTGGGACGTGCTGTTCCGCGGCCAGCTCGGCGTCTCGATCTGCTTCCTGGAGGAGATGTGGTCGCGCAATCTCGGCCACCTGTTCGTGAGCCCGCTCAAGCCGTCGGAATGGGTGGTCTCGCTGATGACGATGAGCCTGATCCGGACCGTGATCGGCATCCTGCCGGCGGCCCTGCTGGCGGTGCCGGTGTTCGGCTTCTCGGTGTTCGGGCTCGGCCCGATGCTGGCGCTGTTCTTCGCCAACCTGATCGTGATGGGCTGGTGGCTCGGGCTGCTGGTCGTGGCGCTGATCCTGCGCCACGGCCTGGGGGCGGAGAGCCTGGCCTGGGTCGCGGTGTTCCTGCTCGCCCCGATCAGCGCGATCTACTACCCGGTCGAGGTCCTGCCGGACTGGCTGCAATGGGTCGCCTGGTTCCTGCCTTCGGCCCATGTCTTCGAGGGCATGCGCGCGGTGATGTTCGGCAACGCGATCCTGTGGGACCGGCTGGCCTGGGCGGTCGGGCTGAACGCCGTCTACATGGCCGCCTCGGTCGCGGTCTTCATGCATTTCTTCGACGTCGCGCGCCGGCGGGGCGCGCTGCTCCAGACCGGCGAGTGACGCCTACGAGGGCTCTGCCGCCTCGCGCTCGAGCCGCGCCCTGGTCGCGGCGTCGAGCGCGGTCCAGGCGACGCCCTCAAGCGCGCCGTGCAGCGCCCACAGCGCGTTGAGGCTGGTCTCGCGGGGAAAGGCGTGGCGCAGCCGCGCATAGGCCGCCACGGCGCCGAGCGCGCGCAAATCGGCCTCGCAGGAGACGCCCACCTCGGCGAGGCGGCGCGCGGTCGCGGGTCCGAGATTGGGTAGCAGGTGCAGGGGCCGGCCGGTTGACATGGCGCCAATCCTAATGCATGGCACTTGGCGGGGCCATCATGCGCATCCCGACGGAGGTTCGACCCCTTGATCCTGGAACTCGCACATACCGAGACCGGCGCCGGTGCGCCCCTGGTCGTGCTGCACGGGCTGTTCGGCTCGGCCCGGAACTGGGCGATGATCGCCCGCAGCCTGGGCGACGCGCACCGCGTGCTGGCGCTCGACCTCAGGAACCACGGCAACTCGCCCTGGTCCGAGCGCATGGACTACCCGGCCATGGCCGGAGACGTCGCCGGCTTCATCGAGCGCCACGGGATCGGCCCCTGCCCCGTCCTCGGGCACAGCATGGGCGGCAAGGTGGCGATGTGGCTGGCGCTGCAGCGCCCCGACCTGGTCTCGGCCGTGATCCCGGCCGACGTCGCGCCGGTGCCCTACGACAGCACGCTGCTGGCCTATGTGCATGCGATGCGGGCGGTCGAGCTCGACCGCTACCGGCGCCGCGCCGAAGTGGAGGCGGCGCTGGCCGGCACGATCCCGGAGGCGGGCATACGCTCCTTCCTGATGCAGAACCTCGTCGCGGAAGGCGGCGAGCTGCGCTGGCGCATCAATCTCGAGGCGATCGAGCGGAGCTTCGACCTGATCACCGGCTTTCCCGAGACCGACCTCGACTACGGCGGGCCGGCGCTGTTCCTGGACGGCGACCGGTCCGCCTATATCCGCCCCGAGCACGAGCCCGCGATCCGGCGCCTGTTCCCGCGCGCACGGATCGAGACGATCCGGGATGCCGGCCACTGGCTGCATGCCGAGCAGCCGGAACAGGTGCTGCGGGCGCTCACGCGTTTCCTAGGCGAGATCGCCTGAGCTATTCCGGTTCGGGCAGCGAGCCGCCCCAGCCGGAGCGCAGCTCCTCCAGTTCGCGCAGCCGCTCGGCGGAGCGGGGACCGAGGCGGTCGGAGACGGCGGCGATCAGCGCCTCGGCGACGACCAGCAGCCCCGCCAGCGAATCCCAGCCGTGGCGCGTCGCGGTATGGGACAGGACCACGTGTTCGGCCACCGCGGCGATCGGGGAGTTCCATTCGTCCGTGAACAGCACGACCCGCGCGCCGCGCGCGACCGCCCGCTCGGCGAAGCTGCGCACGTCGGGCTGGTAGCGGCGGACGTCGAACACGAGCACGGCGTCGCGGCGGCCGACCGACAGCAGCATGTCCGGCCAGGTCGCGCCGTGGCCGGAGACCTCGTGCACGCCGGCACGCACGGCGCGCAGATGCGCGGCCATGTAGCCGGCGAGATGGCCGGTGAAGCGGCCGCCCAGGAAATGGACGCGGTGCCGCTCGTCGCACAGCAGGCCGACGATGCGGTCGAACGCCGCGCTCGGCAGGTGCTCGACCGTGCCGCGGAGGTTGTCGACGACGCGCTCGGCGAACAGGGGGAGGAAATCGCGTGCCTCCCCCTCGCGCGGATGGCTCTCGCGCAGCCGGCCGAGCGGGGATTCGAGCCGGGCGGCGAGTTCCTCGCGCAGGCCCTCCTGGAACTCCGGATACCCGGAGAAACCGAGCTTGCCGAGCAGGCGCAGGATCGAGGGGGCGCTGACGCCCGCCCGGCGCGCGAACTGCGTCACGCTTTCCAGCCCCGCCATCGGGTAATGGCCGAGCAACGTCGCCGCGGCGCGGCGCTCGGTCGGCGTCAGCCGGTCGAGGCTCGCCCGAAGGCGTTCGGCGATCGATGCCTCGCGGGCCATTGTCCCCTCCTGGAACGGTCTCCCCGCGCCTTCGGCGCGGTCACTGCGCCGCGACGACGCTGTCGGCGGCGGACGGGCACGGGCCGAAGCGGCCGGCGTCGATCGTCACGCGGACCCGGGTTCCCGCCCCCTCCACCCGCTCCGGCTCGCCGCCGAGCTGGCGTGCCAGCGACCGGATGAGCTGGTGGCCCAGGCTCCTGCGGCCGGGCCCGGCGGGAGCGGCCGCGGGGGTGTCGCCCACGCCGTCGTCCGCCACCTCGAACACGACCTTGGGCCCGGCCCGGCGCAACGCGACCACGACCCGCCCCGGCCGCCCGTCCGGGAAGGCGTGCTTGAGCGCGTTGGTGACCAGCTCGTTCGCGAGCAGCCCCAGCGGCAGCGCCGTGTCGAGATCACACTCGATGGGTTCGACCTCGAGCCGGACCTCGACGTCGCCCGTGCCGTGGTGGATTTCGGCCAGCGTGCGGGCGAGGTCGCCGAGATAGCCGGGCAGGTCCACCCGGCCGAACTCGCCGGACCGGTAGAGCTGCTCGTGCAGCTGGGCCAGCGTCGAGATGCGCTGCGCCAGCGCCTGCATCCGCCCGGCCCCCTCGTCGTCGAGGCGGTTCGATTCCAGGCGGATCAGCGACAGGACGACCTGGAGGTTGTTGCGCACGCGGTGATGGACCTCGCCCAGGAGTATCTCCTTCTCGGCGAGCGAGCGGCGCAGCAGCATCTCCGCGTGCTTGCGCTCGGTCACGTCCATCAGCATGCCGAGGAAGCGCAGCGCGCGCGCGTGCGCGCCCGGCCCGTCGAACAGCGTGCGCCCGCGCGCCGCGAGCCATCGGGTCTCCCCGTCCGCCAGCAGGAGACGGTACTCGACGTCGAACTCCGCCCGGGTCGCCGGGTCGAGTGCCGCCGCGATGGCGGCCTGCACCGATGGGCCGTCCTCGGGGTGGAGGCGCCGGTCGAGCAGGGGCCCCGGCGGCTGCGCGGCCGCATCGACGTCCAGGAGCGCCAGGGCGCGCGGCGAGGCGGAGAAGCGGCCGGTCTCCAGGTCCCAGTCCCAGGACCCGAGCCTCGCGGCCTCGGTCGCGAGCGTCAGCCTCTCCTCGCCGAGGCGCCGGGCGTCCTCGGCCGCGCGCAGCTCGGTAACGTCGAACAGCACCCCGTCCCAGACGATGGAGCCGTCGGCGTCGCGGTGCGGGTAGGCGGCGCTGCGCACCCAGCGGGCCGAGCCGTCCCGGCCGCGCACCCGCCCTTCGATGTTGTAGGGGCGCATGTCGGCGGCGGACCGCCGGACCGCCTCGGCCCAGCGCTCCCTGTCCTCGGCCAGGATGGCGCCGCGGGCGACGTCGTCGATGCCGACGGGGGTGGACGCGCCGTCGAAGGCATCGCCTACCAGGGACCTCAGCCCTTCGCTGACATAGGGATAGCTGATGCGGCCGTCGGGATGGAGCACCCGGCGGTAGATGACGCCGGCGAAGTTGGCGGCGATGTCGGCGAGGCGCCGCTCGGCCCGCCTTTCGACGCGCCGCTGGTCGAGCTGGGCGGCGACGAGGGCCAGCAGCAGCATCGGCAGGGTGATC
Source organism: Arenibaculum sp. (assembly GCF_035998295.1). Classification (NCBI taxonomy): domain Bacteria; kingdom Pseudomonadati; phylum Pseudomonadota; class Alphaproteobacteria; order Rhodospirillales; family Azospirillaceae; genus Arenibaculum; species Arenibaculum sp. The sequence goes on from NZ_DASYHS010000270.1 coordinate 48,971, forward strand.
GCGAGGACGGCGATGGAGACCATGGCGGGCGGCAGCCCGTGCCGGTGCGGCGCCGGGACGGGTGCGGGCGCGGCGGCGAACTCGGCGGCGGCCATCGCGGTGTAGTGCATGCCGCTGATCGCGATGCCGAGCGCCAGCGAGGCCAGGATGGTCTGGCGCAGCGTCCGCTGCCGCCCGGCGATGATCAGCGCCGCCGACGCGGCGCCGATCGCGATCGCGATCGACAGGGCGACGAGGCCGCGGTCGTAGCGGATGTCGGCCGCCATCTCCATCGCCGCCATGCCGAGATAGTGCATCGCCGCGATGCCGGCCCCGAGCAGGAGCCCGCCGCCGGCCAGGGCGGCCCGGCCGCGCCCCGGACGCATCGCCACGGCCAGGCCGACGCCGGTGAGCAGGATCGGCGTCGCGAGCGAGACGAGGGTGAGGTCGAGGCGGAAATGGACCGGCATCGGCATCCGGAACGCCAGCATGCCGACGAAATGCATGGACCAGATCCCGCCGCCGCCCGCGAACCCGGCCGCCGCCAGCCAGACGCGCCGGGACCAGCCCCGCGCGGCGCCGACCCGGCCGGCAAGGTCGAGAGCCGCGTAGGAGGCGACCACCGCCACCATTATCGACAGGGTCACCAGCGTCGGGTCGTAGGAACCGGTCAGGGTCATCGGGTCTCTGGTCGGCGCAGCCGTCCGGCCATGCTGGCCGGCTGGCATTTAAGCCCCGCAATATCGGGAGGACAAGCTTCCCCTGCGAGCACCGCCGCATGGGCGCCCACAAAATATCACGTCCCGGGACCGTTCGGCGGAATGCCGTCCGTTGCGCGCCCGACGTGATCCGGCGGCGGCCAGGCCGCGTATGCAACGGACAGGTTCGAAGCGACATCCGGAGCTTTCCCATGCGATGCGCCCCCATGCGACATGTCGCAGGCGCCGCCCTCGCCGTGCTCGCGGCCGCGCCGGGCGGCGACCACGTCCCGGGAGGAACGCCATGAGCCCCGTCGCCTGGGTCACCGGGGCCGGAAGCGGCATCGGCGCCGCCGTGGCCCGGCGGCTGGCCGCGCAAGGCTGGCGGGTCGCGATCTCCGCCCGCACCGCGAGCGACCTGGACCTGCTCGCGACCGGCGACGAGTACCTCGTGCCCGTCCCTCTCGACGTGACCGACGCCGCCGCCGTCCACGACGCGGCCGGGCGGATCGAAGCCACCCTGGGCGCGCTGGACTTGGCGGTCTTCAACGCCGGCACCCACCAGCCGATGGGAGCGGCCGACTTCTCGGCGGACACGGCGCGCCGGCTGATGGAGGTCAACTTCATGGGCGTCGTCCATGGGCTGGAGGCCGTGCTGCCGCGCCTGCGCGCGCGCCGGCGCGGCACGGTGGCGGTCGTCGCCTCGGTCGCGGGCTATCGCGGCCTGCCGAGTGCCGCCGCCTACGCCCCGACCAAGGCGGCGCTGATCAGCCTGTGCGAGAGCCTGGAGCCGGAGCTGCGCCGCGAGGGCGTGGCGCTGAAGCTCGTCAATCCCGGCTTCGTGCGCACGCCGCTGACCGACCGGAACGACTTCCCGATGCCGTTCCTGATCCCGGCGGACGAGGCGGCGCGGCGCGTCGTCGACGGGCTGCGCCGGCCGGGCTTCGAGATCGCCTTCCCGCGCCGCTTCGCCTATCTGCTGAAGCTCGGCCGGCTGCTGCCGAACGCCGTTTACCTGAACCTTGCCGGGAGGTTGGCGAAGCGATGAGCCTCGATGCCTATCTGCGCTTCTACGAGGAGCTGTCGCCCGAAACCCTGGACCGCCTGGACGAGGTGGCGGCCGAGACGGTGCGCTTCGTCGATCCGTTCAACGACGTCCGCGGCCGGGCGGCCCTGCGGCGCGTGCTGGAGCACATGCTGGCGACGCTGGAGGAGCCGCGGTTCCGGATCACCCACCGGGCCCGCGACGGCGACGTCGCGTTCGTACGCTGGCGGTTCACCTCGCGCCTGCGCGGCCGGGCCTGGGAGGTCGAAGGCGTGAGCGAACTGCGCCTCGATGCCGGCGGCCTGGTCGTCGAGCATGTCGACCACTGGGACGCCTCGACCCAGTTCTACGCCCGCCTGCCGGTGGTCGGCCCGCTGATCCGCCTCATCCGCCGGCGGCTGTCGGCGGGTCCTTCCTGAAGACGATGGTGACGGTGCCGAGCTGGACGCCGAACTTCGTGACCTCGGCGCGGTTGATCAGCACGTCGTCGGGCTGGAGGAACATCCAGTCGTCGAAGTTCACCCGCAGCGCGCCGTCGCCCATCTTCAGGTCCATGGTGTAGCGCCAGTTCAGCGCATTGCCGTAGGACAGGCCCGCCGCCTCGCCGACGACGTCGTCCGCCTCGCCGCGGTAGACGTGCTCGTCGAGCTTCTCGATCGACCAGACGCGCCGGTCCTTCTCCCCGTCCGAATAGGTGAAGCGCTCGTCGAGGACAAGGCGGCGGCCGTCCCAGGTCCCGTCGATGTCGACGACGAACTGGCGGCGGAGGTTGCCGAAGCGGTCCTCGAACAGGCCGTAGGCGCGCGTGCTGCCGGCGAAATAGTCCTCAAGGCGCAATGCCGGAGTGGACCCGGCGAAATCCTGCGGCTTCATGGTCGAGCATCCCGTGGCGATCAAGACGAGACCGGCTGCGGCGGCCCTGTCAGGCCGAACCCGACCGACCGGGCGTAGAATGCGGGCAGCACCACGACGGCCGGAATGACGGGCATCGCGAACGGGGCCGCCGGCAGCGCGTAGGCCCACAGCCGCAGCGGAGGGCCGGTCACGACGGCCTTTCGAAGCGGTAGAGGCCGACATCGACCGCGCCGGTCCGGAACCCGGCCTCGCAGTAGGCGAGGTAGTATTCCCACAGGCGCTTGAACCGCGCGTCGAAGCCCTGCGCCTCGATCCGCGGCCATGCGGCCTGGAAGCGCCGGTTCCATTCGGCCAGGGTGCGGGCGTAGGAGAGGCCGAAGCGCTCCTGCGCGGCGACGCGCAGCCCGGCCCGCCGCGCATGGCCGCGGACCAGGCCGGCGGTCGGCAGCATGCCGCCGGGAAAGACGTGGCGCTGGATGAAGTCGGCGCCGCGCCGGTAGGCGGCGAAGCGTTCCTCGGCGATGGTGATCGCCTGGATCACCGCGACGCCGCCGGGCTTCAGCCGGTCGTGGAGCACCTGGAAATACGTGGGCCAGTTCCGTTCGCCCACGGCCTCGACCATCTCGATCGAGGCGATGCGGTCGTAGGCGCCGCCGACGTCCCGGTAGTCCTGGAGGCGCAGGTCGGCCCGGCCGCCGAGCCGCCGGCGCGCCCAGTCGAGCTGCTCGCGCGACAAGGTGAGGCCGGTCACCGCGGCCCCGTGCTCCACCACCAGGCGTTCGGCGAGCGCGCCCCAGCCGCAGCCGATCTCCAGGACCGCGTCGCCCGGCCGGGGGTCCAGGAGCGCCGAGACGCGCGCCAGCTTGGCTTCCTGCGCGGCCTCCAGATCCTCCCCGCCCTCGTACAGCGCGCAGGAGTACTGCATCCCGCGGTCCAGCCACAGCCGGTAGAAGTCGTTGCCGAGGTCGTAGTGGAAGGAGACGTTGCGCCGGCTGCCGCGCCGCGTGTTGGCGCGGGCCAGATGCCACAGGCGGCGCAGGGCGAGGACCAGCCGGCTGCCGGCGACGTCGGTGCGGGCCTCGTTGAGGGCCGCGAGCTCCAGGAGCGCCGCGAGGTCCGGGCTGCTCCACCCGCCGTCGACATACGCCTCGGCGAAGCCGACCGCCCCGCCCAGGAACAGCCGGCGGACCGCCGACGCCTCGTGCAGGCACAGCGCCGCCGACGGCCCGGGACGGCGGCCGGAGAACGTCACCCGGCCACCCTGCGGCGTGACCACCGTGACGCGCCCGGCCTCCAGCCCGCCCAGCACGCGCAGGAACGCGCGGGTCCAGCGGTCGGTGCGGCCGGGGGCGGGGATCGGCGCGGGAATCGGCGAGGAGATCGGCGCGGCCAAGCCGAGCAGCGGGGGATCATGGTCGATCATGGCGACTTCACGGTTGAGACGAGGGTGGAAGGCGGCCGCGGCCGGGGGTGGAGGGGCACGCCCTTCAGCCAGAGCCGCAGGGCCTCCCAATGGATGCCGGCGATCACCTTCACGGCCATCAGGGGATGGCGGGCGAGCGCCGACAGCAGCGCGCGGTCGCCCAGCGCGCGGCGCCGCCCGGTGAAGGAGGCGCACAGCAGCGTCCCGGCCTCGTCCGCCTCGTCGATGACGACGGAGATGCGGCCGGCATCCCGGTCGCCATGGTCGGCCTGCTCCAGGCCGGGCGGCGCCAGGACGCGGAAACGGTAGGTCGCCTCCATGCCGATGAAGGGCGACACGTAGAAGCGCTTGGCGCAGGCGTGGCGGACGACGCCGGCCGCGTCCGGCCCGGCCGGAAGCAGGTAGCAGTGGCGTTCGCCGAAGGTGTTGGTGACCTGGTAGAGGATCGCGGCCAGCCGGCCGTCGGGACGGCGGCAGAAATAGACCGTCAGCGGGTTGAACGCGTAGCCGAGGATGCGGGGATAGCACAGCATCTCGACCCGGCCGCCCGCTTCGATGTCCGCGTCGATGCCGGCCTCGGCGAGGGTGGCGCCGATCCATGCTCGCAGGTCCCGGCCGTCGCCCGGCCCGTGGTCGGCGTCGTGGACGGAGAGGAGGTTGAAGCGGTTGTGCGAGAAGAGCCGCAGGCGCCGGCCCAGCGCCGGCAGCTCGTCCAGGTCGACCAGCAGCGAGAAGACGCGGTAGGCCAGCCGGTGCCGCCTCGGCCGCAGCCGCCGGTGCATCACGACCCCCTCGTAGAGAGCCGACCTCATGCGGCGACCGCGGCGACGGGACGGGGCGGGGCGCCGAGATGGATGCGGCCGGACTCGTCGCGCACCGTCCACGGCCGGCGCACGCCGCCGAGCCGTTCGGCGACCGCGAGCCCGGCCTGCAGCCCGTCCTCGTGGAAGCCGGCACCGAACCAGGCGCCGCAGAACCAGGTGCCGCGCCGGCCCTGCAGGGACCACAGCTCGCGCCGGGCCAGGGCGGTGGCGGCGTCGAACAGGGGATGGTGGTACACGAACTCGCCCAGCACCGTGTCCGCGCGCGGCTCGCATGCGGGGTTCAGGGTCAGGAACAGCGGGGTCCGGGTGGCGAGCGGCTGCAGGCGGTTCATCCAGTAGCTGACCGAGACGGCGCCACCGTCGGAGTGCCGCGACTTCAGGTAGTTCCAGGCCGACCACACGGCCCGGCGGCGCGGCATCAGCGCCGCGTCGGTGTGCAGGACGGCGATGTTGGGGCGGGTCGCGAAGGCGGAGAGCAGCCGGCGCTCCTCCCCGTCGGCATCCGCGAGCAGCGCCAGCGCCTGCGGCGCGTGGGTCGCGACCACGACGTGGTCGAAGCGCCGGACCTCGCCGCGGGCATCCTCGACCAGGACGCCGTCGCCGGTCCGCCGGACCGCGCGGGCGGCGTTGCCGGTCAGGACCGCCGGGCCGAGGCGGGCGGCCAGGCGGTCGACATAGGCGGCGCTGCCGCCCGCGACCGTGCGCCATTGCGGCCGGCCGGCGAGCTTCAGCAGCCCGTGATTGTCGCAGAAGCGGATGAACTCCGCCGCGTCGTGGCGGCGCATGTCGGCGGCGGGGCTCGACCAGATCGCGGCGGCCATGGGCAGCAGGTGGTCGGCGACGAAGGGCTCGCCGTAGCCATGCGCGTCGAGATAGTCCCCCAGCGTCAGGCCGCCGGCCGGCGGGCCGCGCAGGAAGCCCGGCGCCTCGCGGTAGAAGCGCAGCAGGTCGCGCAGCATCGACCAGAAGCGGGGCCGGACCAGGTTGGATCCCTGGGCGAACAGCGCCGGCAGGCCGCCGCCGCCGTATTCGAAGGCGCCGTCGTCGAGCGAGACGGAGAACGACATCGCGGTCGGGACGGTCGGGACGCCGAGATGGTCGAACAGGGCCGTCAGGTTGGG